>JAGRMX010000559.1 GCA_020441025.1 Leptospiraceae bacterium | reverse complement strand
CTTTCACGTCGCCCGGCCTCCAGATAAATACGGGCAAGCAATGCAATGTTTTCTATGTTGCGAAAATTGCGGCGTCGGATGCGTTCCATGTATTCCACCGCGTCGGCCAATTCATCGGCGCGGTGGCAGGCGCGCGCCGCATAGAACATCGTATCCGTATCGGCCGGATTTAACTCGCAGTACATTCGCAGATGAGCGGCCGCCTCCCGATAATGCTCCAGATGCCAGTGTACCAAGCCCAGCAATCGTTGCAGCTGAGCATTCTGCATCTGTGCTTCTAAAGATAGATTGCCGGTGAGGTTCTCCAGCAATTCCAGAGCCCTGCTCCATTGCGCCCGGTTCATGCATTCTTCCACTTCACGCAGGACAACGTCATGACGTGCGCCGATTGATACAGCATCCGGAGCCGGTCGATCTTCCAGGTAACCGATGCGCATCAATGAAAGATCGTCGGTCAACTCTCCGGTGGATATTATGGACCGGTAGATTTGAAATAAATTCCCCTGCCCCGCTTCCACATGTCTTAAGAATAGACTTTCATCTTCATTCAGCAGGCGCACGCCCGAATCATCCGTACCGATCTGCAGATCATCCCGACCGTCCGATCCCATGATAATCACGTCGTCCGGCCGCAATCCGACCGCCGTTACCTGAACCGGGCCGAGCTTTTCTTCGATTCCGATTTTCAACAGCTGTGCGGAATAGGGCACCACGCCGGCCTTGCCGTTCCGATAGAGCGTAACATAAGGATGTTCGGCATTGATAAAGTATAAAACGCCCGTGCGATGATCCACCAGGCCCAGTACGGCACTGATCAGCATGCTGCCGTCGAAGGAAATGAATACGTTCTGCAACTCGGTATAACAATCCTTGAGCCACTTTTCCGGATATTTATTGCTGGCTGCGCTGGCCAGTTCGGTCCGGGCAATTACGGCTTTAAACGCCGTTCCGATTACCAGCGCCCCACCCGCGCCCTGCACGGATTTTCCCATGGCATCCGCGTTTACAAAAGCGGTAAACGGCCGGCCATGCAATTTTATATCATATGCGGCGCAAATATCTCCGCCGATTTCGGAACGCCACTTACGAAACTGAAATTTTTTCTTTTGTTCGGCATATATGTCTATGTTGACCACGTTATTGTGGGTATAATCCCCCGTGAGCGGACGGATCAAAAGCGACGTCAGAAAATAATCGCCGTCCTGTTGTTCTTTAAGCGCCTGAATTTCATGCAGAGTGTTGCGCAGATCGCCGGTCCGATCGGAAACTTTTTTCTCGAGAGTGACGTTCAGTTCTTCGACTTTTTCCTGAGTTCGCACCCAGCGATTGGCCAGAATCAGCGCAATGGCTCCGACGAATCCGAGAAAGAAGTAGCGTGCAATATGCGTGTTCTCAAAGGCCCCCAGATGAGCCAGCACATCATGAGTCGCGGCACTCATAAGAATTACTATTCCGATTAACAACGGCATCGCGTCCATAATGCGATGGTAGGCGCCGTAGGCCACGTACCCGATCAACACTATGATGGCGAACAACATCCACAAATCATACGCGAACAAAGTGAATCGCATTACATCGAACGAACCGAAAGCTGTGAAAACGGTAGCCAGCAGTGATATGGCGAGGGCAAAGTAACCGAAGCGCGAATTCGATTTATAAAAAAGTTGAGAAATAAAAAACATCAACGGCGGCGCCAGAAAATACAGGGCAATGTATTCGATGCGCACCCTGAGCAGCACCAGATCCCCGAAGGCGAAATCGCGCATATTGGTACGAAAAAACCAGTACACACACAGCAATAAACTGAACAGAGCAAAATACAGATTGTATACTTCCTGTCGTCTGCGAATATAGAGCACAAAGTGATATTGACCGGTTATGAAATAGGCGCACAGCAGGCACATGGCTACTATTTCATAAATAAAAAAATTCGTATAGATGGCGTCCGCATCACCCAGTTGAATGTCTTCATACAGAAACAGAAGCGGAAAAGTTCCGCCGGCATAGAAGTGAATACTCAGGTAGTTATCCGCATCCGATCGCAGTGCGCGCAAAGGCACACCGCTCAGTATAAACCGATTGTAACCGGAGACGTAGGGTTGCTCGCTTCCGACCGAAGCGAACGGTACGTCATTCAGATAAACCGTGGCTACATCCGAAATCCAACTGCTGTAAAAAGCGGCGGCGTTTAATTCGGACAATTCGGCAACGATATGGGCCGGAATACGATAGCGCACCGTTACGTGTCCGCGATAATTCGCATAGGCCGGCATTGCCTCCGCGTCATGAAAAGGAATGGGATACCGGGTAGTTTTCCATTCCGGGCTATCATACGCGCTCAACAGGAAGGATGGATCGAAGCCGTTACGGTATTGCCAC
>JAGRMX010000558.1 GCA_020441025.1 Leptospiraceae bacterium | reverse complement strand
ACGTTGGAAAAAGAGTTATACCGGTAAAAAAATACCGCGGCTGTGAACATAAAACAGGCACAGGTTACATATAGAATGATTCTTCCTGCGTTTATTCTGAATTTACCCGTATGCCAGACCAGATTGCCCTGATAAAAAACATATCCGATAATGGGGAAGATGACAATGTAAAAGTCGTAGCGTTCATATGAATTGTCCCGATAAAGCGCCAGGAACGCAAAAGCGACGAGCATTTGCATTAATAAGGCGAAAGTCAGGATTTGCTTCTCTCTCAGGCCGTTATTAAAAGCTTTCTTCATGATAAGCAACAGGCAGAGCGTCTGTCCGGCGTAAAACCAAAAGCCGGCCAGGTATAACCATCGTCTGTATCCTGTGGTGGAAATAAATAATAATGCCATGGGCTGCGTTAGCAGTTCCGTGAATAATTCAGGCCAGTCGCGGTTCAGCGCAATTACGGAGTAAATTGATTGTGCGGGTGCGAACAGAAATTGATCCACGGCGCTGAGCTTTATTTCGTAAGCCCCCGCGGGATAAAATGTAAGACGATCAAATCCCGCTTTCCCGTCTTGGCGCATCCAGGCCCCGGCAAAATCAAAAGAGCGTATTAAGGCCGTGATGCTGTCGCCGTATGGATTATTGTTGAGCAGATCAATCGTCAATGCGAAGAGTGTAAATGCGGCCAAGAAAACAAACGCAAAGTGTGCCATGCGTTGAGCGATCTTAATCCATCGGTTCCCATCTTTCAGGCAATCTGCGAGTATAAAAATGCCCACCAGGGGGAAGTAAATCAAATTTGACGTCCCGACCAGAAGCGCCATAGCCAGGGAGCAGGCCGCCAGGGACCGGGCTCGAAAGCTAAAAGGTCGGTCGGGTAACGTAAATATTAGCGCCATCAAGACGAACGGATGGCCGAACAGGTTATCCTCGAAGGAGCTGAGCAAAAACTGTATACAGGGATGCACGCTATAAATGGCGGCAAATGCCAGCGCGGCGAATAAGGAATTAAACAATCGATATGCGAGCAGGCCCGACAGAGCGACGCTGCTCAGGTGAAACAAACCAAACAGAACGACCAGAGACATACGTTCACTCGTGAATAAAGAAAGGAAATCGCGGATTCTGAGTATGGTATGTGCGGCTACGTGTAGAGTGGTGGCGTCATAGTATCCGGCATAATGGGATTTCAGATACAGAACCATATCCCAATCGCAGTTAGAGCTAAAAAACGGATGCAGTCGGGAAAAGCTCCAGATGCAAATTGCGCCGAGCACCAGCGCAGACGCATAAAACAAATGGCCTGTAGAAATGCGGACGGAATTGAATTTGATGCATCGGCCAGCTTTCATCTATGTAGGTTCAGAGGGCGTGCTTCCAGAATGACTTCTTATTGACAATCTGTCCGGAAGCCACCTTTTTGGCAAGATTGGTTTTTAAATGTCGGCTGACAATGTTGACACCCGGCAATCAGTTTTGCTCATCTTCGGGCGCTATGTGATCAGCGGAACGGCTATTTTTGGAATCAATCTGCTGATTGCCTACTTGATTTTCAGTGTTCCTCTTGCGACCCAACCAAATCTCAGTAAAAATATCGCCAATATCATTGCCACCGAACTGGCGTATCTGGCCGCTTTCTCCGTCCATTATCTCTGGACCTGGCGTCATATCAGAGATCGATTCTGGCTAAGACTGATTAAGTTTCATGTTGTTTCATTGCTGGGCTTCTGTTTGCGGGCATTGATTTTTGGCGTTTTAATTTATTTTGATATCAGCTGGGAGCTGGCGACATTAATCAGTATTGCATCCGTTCTGATTTTTAATTTCCTCGGATATTTTTCCGTAGTGTTTAATCCTCCTGCTCCGGAACCGGAGAGTATACGCGATGCATATGCGGAAAGCGGGGCCGGGTTGATTGCGCTTGAGACGATCGAAGAAGCGCAAAACTATAATCAATACATCGCCGCAAAGATTTTACCATACTGTGGAAATTTGAATCTTGAGATAGGAGCGGGTACCGGAACTATAACGGCAACGATCGCGAATAGCGCCCGGGTAATCGCATGCGAGCATTCGGATGAAGCGCGCAAAATACTCGTCGAGCGATTCCGGGGAAACTCGCAGGTTCAAATTGGTCCCGGCGATTATTTCCGGTATAATGACGTCGAATCGTTGGATTGTATTTACTCTTCAAATGTACTGGAGCATATCGAAGACGATTTGAGCGTGATTGAGCATGCCGGTAGAATATTAAAAACCGGCGGGTATTTTGTGGCGTTTGTGCCGGCCGGTATGTGGCTCTACTCTAAGTTTGATTTATTGATCGGACATTATCGAATGTATGGTCTTTTTGATCGACGCTGAATCCGCAGGTTCGTGAAAGAAAAAGAAATTCCGATGCGTATTATAAAATTTAAGTAACTGAA
>JAGRMX010000557.1 GCA_020441025.1 Leptospiraceae bacterium | reverse complement strand
CGGAAACCGGGCTATCCGTACAGGAGATGCTGGCAATGGCGCGTGAAGTGACCGGCCACGCTATTCCGCATCGCGATGGGCCCAGGCGCGCCGGCGATCCGCCGCGACTGGTGGCCAGTGCCGGTCTGGCGCGGGAGTATCTGCAATGGTCACCGCGGCATTCGGATCTGCGTACGTTGGTTTCCTCGGCCTGGAAAGTGTATCAGCAATCAAAAGAACTGCACAATTGAAACGCACATCCCGACAGATTCTATTACGGCAATTGCCGGTGTTCCTGCTATTGTGTATTGTAGTTACGGGAAGTATGTCCTGTAATCGGCGCGGCACACTCTTGCGAGAAGCTAACGAATTGCGCAGTCAGGGGCTATTTGATGCCGCCCACGAGCGTTATCGCCTGGCTTTCAGCGAGGACCCGGACGACCCGCAGGTATTGGCCGGACTGGGCAGCCTGTACACGCTGCATCATGGTTCGTACTTCGCCGGACTGGAAATGATGAAACAATCGCTGCGAATGCGTAAGGATATGGACGTGCATCGCAAGCTTTTCCTTGATTATTTAACCGTCGGCGCCTACAATTCCGCCGCTCTTCTGGTAGGCGAATCGTATCTAACGATTGAAGAGTTGTTCCGACCCGAAATTCAGGAAATGCGGGCCGGGCTCAGTTGTCTGCGCGAGCCGGATTTGAACGGCATCCAGCAATTGGAACAATTGCCGCGTACCGATTGGCGCGATTTTTATTTGATTCTCTGTCATCTACACCGTGCGGAGAGCGTACAAACCGAGGCCCGCACCCGGGCGCAGGAATTACAACAGGAATTGCAGACACGTACAATCGCATGTCGTGCGTTGTCATTCTGGCCGGAAAATGATGAACAGCACGGAGAATGGCGTGATCGCCTGTTAAAAGATTGTCGTAGTGAGTTTCCCGGAATGATCGCTCTGTTTCGCAAACCGTTTCCGGATATTTCGGCATACAATCAGGATCGAGCGCGCAGTATCTTCGATATGGACATTTATAAACATGAAGATCCGGGTTGGGAGCCGCCACCCGGCATGTCCATATGGGAATATGCTCCGGCGGCGGCGGTTGCCAGAGAACGCGAGTTACGCGGCGCGGATTGGCCTGATAATATAGATGAAGAAAACCAGAGTGAAACGTATCCGCTGGAAGGTACGCCCTGAATCCGGGCCCTGAATCAAGACGGAGCATGGATAGGATTCCCTTTCAGGAAATGCTTGCATTGCCGGTGGAAAACACAGAAGGTCTATAAATGGATCGAAAGGTAGTTTTAACCTATGGAGCCCTGGCAATTGTCGCGGCTTTGCTCATACTGCTGATGATTTCTATATATGATGTAAACGAATCACCCTCTCCGGAGGAAGCCCGGCGTGAAACCATCGATCCGCGCAGTCCGGACTTCTGGAATCCCGATTCTATTCCCGACCCGATGAATGACCTGGAAACCAGGGAACAGGTGCAGAATCTATGGCCGGATGTTTTCGAACCCGGACCCGACCGGGAAGCGGTGCGGCGCCAGTGGCAGGAGTTTGCCCGGGATTATCCGGATAATATTTACATTCCGTCCCAATACTTGCCCGAACTGAGCGAATCCGAGATAAACGAACGGCGTCAGGTTCTGGATGCGGTCGGTGATGTGCATACGGAGATTGCCAATCGCAGGGCACGCGCCCGGAAAGAAGGTGAGCCGGGCACTCCCGGTCCGGATGCTCCGGCCGAATCGCCTGTATCTCCGGAGACTCAGCGTCGATATTTTCAGTATCGCATTCGGGAGTTGCAGTCGCGTATTGAACTGGTAGAATACGCCCTCGCGCGTGATCAACTTGATCCCGATCAGATTCCGGCGGCGGAAGCGGAACTGGAGGATTGGCGTCGGGAAATGGCGGAACTGGAAGCGGTCGCGGCCGAAATTCCGGCCGAATAATCTGGCGGTCGGCCAATATAAAAACATCGAAAAGTGTAATGCGGAAAATCTATGAAACAAATTGAAACGGCAACCGGAGTTGCAAGTATCTGGAAGCGCACGGCGCAAATCGGAATCATCTTTTTTACACTGCTTATGTTTTTTTGCGGACCACCAAGACCCGATACGCCTCCCGGACTGGAATCGGATCAACCCGAGGTTCCTCCTTATGAAGAGCTGGCTCCGCGGCTGAAATCGGAAAACTGGTCCACTCGCTCCGAAACTCTGCTGGAAATAGAACGCGGTGACTATCGCCAGGCGATTCCCGAGATGCTCCGATTGTTAAGAAGCGACCCCCATCCGGCGGTACGTCAAACGGCCGCTTTGATCCTGGGATCTTTTAAAGTGCAGGAAGCCGCGCCGATCATAGCCCGCATGCTGGCGTCGGACAAAGAGGTTTCGCCCGATTATCTGATGGAAGCCCTGGCACGATTGGAAGCGACCGG
>JAGRMX010000556.1 GCA_020441025.1 Leptospiraceae bacterium | reverse complement strand
GTAACTTAAGGAGAGCGATTTTTAAGCGGCTCTACAATATTATCTTGCAATTCGATTTCGCTTGAGTTTCGATCTTGCAATGATACTAACCGCGCCTGCAAATCCTGTTTGCGATTGATTGTGAAGGCGGATAAATACGGACCAATGCTGGTATCCTGATCCAGAGCCTTCAGCTGCGCGGCCGCCGCTTCCAGATCCTGCGGACTGCCCCGCTCCAGATGACACTCCACCGAATCGAGAATGTACACGGCCAGTTGATCGTACGATTTGACGCGAAAACTTTCGGTAGAATCCCAGACCTGTTTGCTGACACTGTAATCGGCTTCCTGAAAAATTACCCGCGATGCCTCCGCACCGATTTGCACTACACATTGTAGTCCGGCGTCACCGCGCCCGTCCGCGGCCACTTCCAGAGCGATGATCGGACTACAGATGACGGCTCCCAGAGCGATTCCACCGCTGATATATACAATCGTCTCCGTAACCGCGGCACCGCCGGTCAATGCAATGGATGTAATATTCCCGGCCATGGAGGCGGTTTCTTCACGAAAGACGCTGCTATCCCGGCGGCTTTCAAATTCCGCCAGGCTTTCTTCGCAATTCTGAGTCAGCAGACGATCGAGCTCATTTGCATTTCGGGTTTCGGCCGAGCTACAGTAAAATGTCAGCACCAGACAGGGCAGCGCTAAAATACGGCGAATTGGACCGGCGGAAATAACAGTGAACATGCGATTGTACGGGCGGGAAAAGGTATCCGGCAGCTTCAAGACGCGCCGTTCTTGCTACAATTAAAAAACGTCGTTAAGTTGAAACCTGGAATGTGAGTATAAATCAGAATTGACCGGTTTGTTTTTATAATCAGCTTATATGTATGCGGTCACACGGACGTATTGGTGTGGATGATAACCGGCAAAACGCGTCTCTGTGGAAGAACTTTATCACGGATTTCAATGCCGGACGCTATTATGCCGCCCATGAACAGGTGGAAACGATCTGGATTCGGGCCGGACGACCGCGTTCGGATTGGCGGCGCGGATTGGTGCAACTGGCCGTGGCCCTCGAGCACTGGAAACGTGGCAATCGAGCGGGTGCGTTTCGGGTATGGCGCAAAGCGCGGCATATACTGCATGGCAATCATAACGTATATTTTCCGCATTATCAGCAAATCGGTGAAATGATGTATTTTAATTTAAATGTATTGTTGGATGCTTCGGGCGGAGTCATTGACGGGCGAACAACCGTAGCACCTGCGATTATTCCTGCACATTCTTTCCGGCGATCTGTCGGTCGGGAAACTGATTGCCCTGATGAGTGTGTTTGATTTTATCGTTGCATGCCGTGTATGAGTTTTCGAATGCTCTTAAAATTGATCTCGCACATTCGTATTCGACTGGTATTGATAGGACTGATCGTTTCAGGATTGGCCGCTACCTGCGCCAGCTTTGATATGGATCTGTATCGAGATGTGCAGACCGGGCGCGCGGATGAAGTGCGCCGACGCATTGCGAGCGGCGCCGATGTTAATCAAATCGATGCCGAGGGAAATACCATGCTGATTGCTTCCGCGGCCAGTGGGCGACTGCCGTCGGTTCAGTTGTTGCTGGAGCACGACGCGGATGTGAATATAGCCAATCGGGCCGGAAACACCGCATTGATGTATGCGGCCAACGGCGGACACGCGGAGATTGTGCGCCTGTTGCTGAGCGCGGGAGCACGGGTGGATCTGCGTAGCGGTAGTGAAGGAACCGCACTGATGGACGCGGCATTCAAGGGCGATGCGTCGATTGTCGAAGCGCTGCTGGAGGCGGGGGCCGATGTACATGCCGACGATGATCACGGATTCACCGCGCTGCTATGGGCGGCATCGGAAGGTAATCTGGAAGTAGTTCGTTTATTGCTTAAGAGCGACGCACGAATCGATCATGTCGATCGTTTTGGTCGCTCGGCTTTGATGATCGCGGCCCATAAAGGTCAGGGTACGGTGGTGCAGGCGTTGATTGATGCGAAGGCGGACCTGGAATTGAAAGATCAGGAAGGTCGCACGGCCATCGTCATCGCGGCGCAGGGCGGGCATGCCGATATTGTGCATCAGCTAAAAGACGCCGGGGCCGTGGTGCCCTGAAGCGGAAGTGGCGATTGTGATATTTCAGTAAACTCAATCGATCATAAAGATGGATACAAACTGAGTCCGATTGATGAAGTGTTGAATCGGAATGACCGGTCGAATCTATTCCGGCAAAGATTCCAGCACAATCGTCACTACCTGTCGTAGATGTTGATTGGTTTTTCCCGCCCGCGCATTCACAATGATTCCATACAGGCAGTTTTGTAGATAGCGAGCCAGGCTACGGGCACGCGCGCGAGTGAGTTTACCGCGACGCACCAGCGGCATAAGATTTCCATAAAACGCTTCTTCTATTGCGGAATACAC
>JAGRMX010000555.1 GCA_020441025.1 Leptospiraceae bacterium | reverse complement strand
CATGTCGGCTCAAATGATATTTTTCCAGCGCAACAACATGGGCCATCCGATTACCGGTAATACATACGAAAGCGCCATCGGATTCTGGAATAAGGCGCCGAAGAAGCTATCGTTGCCGTATTCCATGCGAAAATCTTTTTCTTTTTTGAAACGCCGTTCGTGCTCCAGAAAAAGTAGCGGCCAGCCGGAAGGAATGATGTATAAAATCTTATCCAGGTTATCCCGCCATAGATCGCCCAGCTCTTCCAGTTGATATGGATCCTGCCCGTATGTTTTTTCCGCGGCGGTCAATTCGGCCTGCATTTGAAATTGCACCACGTTTCGAATTTCATGCAGTTCCTTTTTTTTCAGGCGCTCCAGCGGTTTGTCGGTCATCTCGTACACTTTAATGCGTTTGCCCATTACATAGGTAAGTCTGGCCGGTAATCCGAAGTAAAACGACCAGGCCTGGAAGGGTACCAGCGAAGTGGTCGGACCGATCGGTACGAATGGAATGCCCAGTTTATTGGCCAGCTTGTTGATTTCATCCGATTTGTAGCTGTAGGGATTGATAAATTCGCCGTTTACAACCGCAATGGGCACAATGTCGGTTTGATACTTAATGGCCATGCGGATAAACGAAGTGGAGAAGCGCTGTAATTGATAACGACGATCAAATCCCTTGCCGATGCCCGGCACACCTTCCGGATAAATCAACACGTTCGAATACTTATAGCGCATCATTATATCGAAGTTGGGCAGCGTGGCGTCCACCGCGCCGGCGCGCTTCCAGAACTCTTCTATCATAAAAGGTTCCATCCACAGAGAATTGGAAAGAGCGGGGGCCGTGAGCGCGCGCACGGCTTTCTGCATATCAAAGCTGCCGATCTTAAAGATACCGGCGGTCATCATGATGGCGTCCCACGGAAAGGCCATGCCGGAATGATTGGCGGCGTATATTAACGGAGCCGCCGGATTGTTGCGTTCGGGTAGCGTATCGAAACCGATGAAGTTTGAACGGAAGTAATACTTATCCAGAAAATCGAGGACGTTGCGCGCCAGACTACGGGCGTAATGTATATCATACAGTCCGGAGTAAAGATACTGTTCGAACCGGGCCTGTTCTTCCGGACTGGCGGCGATCTGTTCGGTAATTCTCATGTGTTCTTCCTGTGGCGGTTTCGAATGCTCACTCAATATGGTTCAATGAAATATAACCGAAGTCGGTGGTATCCAGAGGCTCATCGAAACTGATGTTTAACACCGTGGTAAAATCCAGTTTCTTGCCGATCTGTAGAATGTAGCGACGTAAATGCGTGAAATTTCGCTCGGAGCGCACTACCGCTTCCCGGCTGAAGGTCCGATCTCCGGCGGAAAAGCTGACGACAATGGCATCGCCGGTATGTACACTGTCGGAAAAATACGCCATACAACCACCTCGACTCAAGTTGACAATGTAGCATTCACCCGGATGCCCTTCCCGGGGCGTCAGTGTTCCGAAGTGTTCGAAAAAAATACGCGGGTTCTTGCGGCGTTCCACGAAGCCGCTCCGGGGTGATGTCGATTCTGCTGCCATAATGGTTACTTCCTGGATGAATACCGACGGTTGCCGCGCAGAATTCGGAAAGTTCCGGGCTAACCTCACCCTTTCTCGTTTGCTCAAGGAAAGGCGCGGGAAGCTACTTCTGAGAATGCTGATTGCCTGCGACGGCTAATCGTATATATTAACATACTATTTTAAACTGCCTATGATTTAAGTCAGTGGCCGGGGGTGCACCAGATAGCTCTGCTATTTTCGATTGTATAACCGGCCATATACCGTCCACCGTATATAAACCTGATGTCAATGCGGGTTATCGCTTAAAACTCATCTCAAATCAATGAGTTCCTGGTTATTCTGTGCGCTGCACACGCGACTGGACGCGCGTGTCGTCCCGACCCGGGCAGTACAAATTTTGTCCTGGACCGTTCCAATTCCTGTTCGTTTGCCATTTGATCGGCGATCGGGTTGACAATTGACCGGTCACGCTTAAACTCCGCCGTCATGATCCATTCTGTTTTGCGTCGCTGTCTGCTCTCTGATCTTAAAACTCCGGCCCATTCCCGGCGCTATCTGCGCCGGTTGGCCGCTCTTTTACTGGTGGCGGTCAGCCTACCCCTGGCGGCCCAGGAGCGGCCGGCAGAGCAGGACGAATCGCAGGATACCGTTACGCGATCACCGGAAGAGGTTTATCAGTCGCTCATGGCCATGACCGGCGATGAGCAGGCCGTTGCCGCTTTTGACGCCATCAAGGCCGCCGGTCGTGAATTGAATCCGGAAGAGGCTCACGAACTGGAGTTTACCGGAAATCTGCGTTTTTTACCGGCGCGGCCCGCACAAACCGAAGCGGACCCGGAGGGATTGTATCTAATACGATCCCTTGCCGGCGAAATTTACATTGTGCTCACACCGGAAGAT
>JAGRMX010000554.1 GCA_020441025.1 Leptospiraceae bacterium | reverse complement strand
GGTTGGCCGGTAAGATCATGCAGGCTGCTGTAAAGTTCTAAATGAACCTATGCAGCCGCCTGCTATCATATTTAACCCGAATCAGATTCCGATGAGATTGCCGAATTTGCCCACTCAGAAATCATTTTCAGAGCATAGCCGCTAAGACTTTAAGATCTTCTTTAGATAGGCGCCGGTGTGACTGCCGGAAATGCGCGTGAGTTCTTCGGGAGTGCCGATAGCGATGATTCGACCGCCGCCATCGCCACCTTCCGGCCCCAGATCGATTATATGATCCGCAGTTTTGATTACATCCAGATTGTGTTCGATGACCACCATCGTATTGCCGCGTTCCACCAGGCTGTGTAAAACATTTAACAGACGATTGATATCTTCAAAATGTAAGCCGGTAGTCGGTTCATCCAGTATATATAGAGTATTGCCGGTACTGCGTTTTGATAATTCGGTCGAAAGCTTTACGCGTTGCGCCTCCCCGCCCGATAAGGTGGTGGCCGCCTGCCCCAGGCGCATATACTCCAGGCCGACTTCCGCCAGAGTCTGCAGCTTACGATGGATAACCGGTATATTTTCAAAAAATGGTACGGCGTCTTCTACCGTCATTTCGAGTACATCGAATATATTTTTCGTCTTATACTTTACTTCCAGCGTTTCACGATTGAAGCGTCGCCCCTTACATACATCGCAGGTTATATATACGTCCGGTAAAAAGTGCATTTCTATTTTAATGATTCCGGCACCCTCACAATTCTCACAGCGTCCGCCATGTACATTGAAACTGAAGCGGCCTGGTTTATAACCCCGGGCTTTGGCTTCCGGTAAATTGGAAAATAATTCTCGAATGGGCGTAAACAGGCCGGTATATGTAGCGGGATTGGAGCGCGGGGTGCGACCGATCGGTTCCTGATCGATGTTGATAACCCGATCGACATGATTCAAACCGACGATGCTGCCGTGTTTACCCGGGATATGACGTCCCTGATGCAGTTTGTTGGCGGTGGCTTTGTATAAAATCTCATTTACCAGAGTGGACTTACCCGAACCGCTTACTCCGGTTACGCATATGAATTTCCCGAGCGGAAAATCCACATCGATGTTTTGCAGATTATTTTCCCGGGCCTTACGTACTCCGAGGTTTTTTTCATTTCCGGGCCGGCGTTTTTCGGGTACGTAAATTCGTCGCTCCCCCGATAGATATTTTCCGGTGATGCTCTTTGGGTGTTTCTCCAGTTCTCCGGGCGTTCCGGCGGCTACCACGTGTCCGCCGTGCACCCCCGCGCCCGGTCCCAGATCGATCACATAATCGGCGGAGCGAATGGTCTCTTCGTCATGTTCAACTACGATGACCGTGTTGCCCATATCACGCAGGTTCTTCAGCGTTTCCAGCAACCGGTCGTTATCACGTTGATGCAAACCGATGGACGGTTCATCCAGAATATACAAAACGCCCATCAGGGAAGATCCGATTTGCGTGGCCAGCCGTATGCGTTGGGCTTCGCCGCCCGAAAGTGATCCGGCCGAACGTGAGAGCGTCAGGTAGCCAACGCCCACGTTGTTCAGAAAGCCCAATCGTTGTCGGACTTCTTTGAGTACCCGACCTACGATTATCTCCTCCTGCTCTTCCAGCTTTACGCTCTGAAAAAATTCATCCAGATGACGGATGGTCTTATCGGTCAGTTGATCAATGGAATGTTCATGAAATAAAACCGCCAGCGATTCGGGTCGCAAGCGTCGTCCGCCACATTGGGGACAGGGATGCTCCGCCATGTACTTTTCCATCCAGACGCGCATTTCATCCGATTTAGTTTCATGATAGCGGCGCATCAGGTTGGGCATCACACCTTCAAAGTACGCTCCGTCACCGCGAACGGCTTCCGATCCCTGCAGGATCAATTTTTTGATACGCGCGGGTAAACGAGCCCAGGGCAGGTTCACATCAAAATCATAGTCGGCGGCCAGTTCGTGTATGGTTTCCAGGTACCAGTAACTACGGCTGCGACCCCATGCGGCGATAGCGCCGTCAATCAGCGAGAGCCGATCGTCGGGCACCAATAATTCTTCGTCGAACTCGAGCAAAACACCGAGGCCATCGCAATTCGAACAGGCTCCCTGAGGCGAGTTGAAGGAAAAAGATCGCGGCGAGATTTCAGGTATCGATATGCCGCAATGTGTGCAGCTGAGCTGGCGTGAAAAAATATGATCTTCGGTGCCGTCATGAACGATGATCTGTCCCTCACCCTGCGCCAGGGCGGTTTCCACCGAATCACTGAGTCGTGTTTGTAGACCTTCTTTGACGACCAGGCGATCGACGACCACCTCCACGTTATGGCGTTTATTTTTGGCCAGTTGGACTTCCTCGTCCAGGTTGATTACTTCGCCGTTGATGCGCGCACGAACGAATCCGTCTTTTTTTATACGTTGAATAACATCACGATGCTCGCCCTTTTTAT
>JAGRMX010000553.1 GCA_020441025.1 Leptospiraceae bacterium | reverse complement strand
TGTTTTCAATTCAAGCATACCGAATCCACCGCCGAAATTCCGATTATATTTATGACCGCCCTGCGGGATCAGGATGAAATCATCAAAGGATTCAACCTGGGCGCGGTGGATTATATTACCAAGCCTTTCAAGCGTGAAGAGTTAATTGCCAGAGTAAAAACACACTTAATCTTACAAAAGACCCGCCAGGAGTTGCGCGAACGCAACGAATTGCTGGCGCGAATGAACCAGGAGAAGGATCGCACTCTGCTCTGGTTGGAACGTGAACTGGAGCTGGCCCGGCGCACGCAGCAGCTATTAATTCCGGAAAAAACACCGCAGGCCGAAGGATTTCAGGTGGCCGCTCGCTACCGGGCCATGCAAAAAGTGGGCGGGGATTTTTATGACTTCGTATTGAACGACGACTATCTGGCTTTTTTTATCGCGGACGTATCCGGACACGGTGTATCTTCCGCTCTGATCGTTTCGATGGTGCGCATGGCCTTTGATGTGCAGGATACGGATATTCCCGATCCTGCGGGGCATTTAAAGCAAATGAATGCCATACTGAACGGAAAAGTCGGCAGCGAGTTTACCACCGCCAGTTTTGCGTATATCAATCGCCGTACCAGAGAGCTGAAAATCGCCAATGCCGGCCATCCACCGTTGCTACTGTGGAAAGCGCGCGAACAAACAATCATGGAAATAAGACCCCATGGGCGATTGCTCGGAATTCTGAACGATATCGGTGTTGAAAGCGAATCCGTGCGACTTGATTCGGGTGATCGCGTCTTACTCTTTACGGACGGAGTAATTGAAGGCCGCAGTCCCGCAGGTCGGGAAATGGGTGAAGCTGAATTTCACCGCATCATCAGGGAACAGCATAAACTGACAGCCGAAGATTTTTGTGATTACATGATCGAACACATCACCCGATGGTGTGGCGGCGGCGATCACATCTCCGACGACATTGCGTTGATAGTCGTGGACGTTCTATAGAGATTCTGCGTGAAAGGGTTGTAAGGATTGTCAGGGCGGTGGGAGCCGCCAGCCAATCATAAAACGACCGCCATATTCATGCACCAGTCGCGAGAAACCCGGCTCTCCATCAAAAGAAACATGCCACTCGTTGCCATAGCCCTCCAGGCCCAGATATAAATCCGCAAACAGGCGATAGCGAAAGCCCAGCATCCCCGAGGAGTGAAAGGCTCGGCCTTCGGGCGTATCCGATAGAATACTCGCGCCGATACGAGCGTAAACATCGAAGGATCGCACGGAAAAATGCAAGCTGACCTCCGCATTCAAATTATGCGAAGAAAACATGCGTTTACGAACTTTCCAGATTGAGGACAGATACATAATATCAAGCAACTGCGAATCGGAGGGACTGAGTCCTCCGGTTGTGGGGCGGGAACTCAGGTAAAGATACGACAGGAGTAAAAGATCGCGATTCCACGTGTTCAATACGGGCACGTCCTCCATTTCAAACCGATGGTGATTGTAGGACCCACCGATACCCACGTAGTCATTCAAAGCGAATTCGGTCATCAAGCGGCCGTGCGCATAAATCTCAAGCGGAACCGGATCGTCGTGCTCTTTCAGAGTCAGCCAGTACGCCAGGGCATTGCTGTTTTGATAATTGGCCGAACGCCGAAATAAATCATAATAAAACAGGTTCCTTTCGGTGGTCACGGCTCCCGGTCGGGTACGACCGCCCCCTCCGCCGATTTCGACAAAGAGCATATCACTCTGAAAAAAATCCGGGTTTTCTTCGGCGAACATAGCAGAAGAATACGACATCGCGAATCCAATAGCTATGACGACGAAGATCGAATGCACCCGATATTTTTGAACGCTATTCACCAAAAACCTCAACACATTCCATTCGAAAAGTGCCATACAGTACATTCACACTGGAATAATCGATTACGGCGATCTTTTGAATATTATTGCGACGCATGGCGTCCTGCACGCCGCCCTGGCCGGGTCCGTAGAAAAAATACTCAAGGTAAGCCGCCGTAAAACTACACGATTCGCCCGAACGCAAGATGCGGGCCGGCCCCAACTGGGGACCGGTGGATTGATCATAAATATGATGGCTGGTTATCGTTAGAAAGAGCCCCTGCAATGGAGAGGTATTGCAACCGGGCAGCACACTCAACAGTATACATACGACCGCCAACAGCGACACAGACAGTTTGAATCCGCATTTTCGGACTCGAGTTTTACATGACGTTGCGTCACTCCATCGCCCGGACGCATTGACATCGCCGTTCGCCACAGTGTGCGGATAACACATGCGGTTACGGATTCCGGCGATGGTAACCTTCATAGCGGTACCTCGGTCGTATTGCCGTATCCGCGCGGCTCTCCCACAATGATGGTGCAATAGCGCGTGTAAATGCCGCTCCATAGATTTACGGCCTGATGGTCAATAATCGCAATCCGCTCAATCCGATTATCCAGAG
>JAGRMX010000552.1 GCA_020441025.1 Leptospiraceae bacterium | reverse complement strand
CAACATGCCGATGATCATAACGCCTTTCCGGCCCCTTAAGGAATGGATGTACAATCCCCAGGCTACCAATCCAATCCCGCCGAAAGCCAGGGAGCGCAGTCGCAGGTGCAGCATCAAATCCCCCGGATCGGCGCCGGTGATCTGTACCAATCCCTGATGAAACCAGAGTCCGAAGGCTTCAAAGTGTAGATGATGCGGATTGAAAAACAACGTATGCGCCGCGCGCATCAGGCGTATGTTGATGGCGTATATCACCTGGTCGTAATCCAGGTAACGTTGTAAAAATAAAAGCTGTACGAGTGTATAGGCGCCAGCTACCAGGCAGGCCGTGATCAAAGGCGATCGATACGGACGGTCCGGCCGAGCGAGCGCAGTGTCATCTTGATTGTATGGAAGCATCAGAACATCATGTCCTGAATCGTCCGGAATGCCCGTTCGCATTTATACAGGGATCTCAGTTTTATGAAACGACCGTCCTTAAAAAACACAGTCACGTCGCTGCAACCCACCAGTCGGTCAAATATCGATCGGGCTATTTCCAATCGGGCAATTTCCACCGGTTGTACCACATGAATGGCACGCTGATGGCCCTGCCAGGTAAAAACCAGAATACGATTCGTGCTCCGGATGGTGATCAAGGCGTCGGTCATCTCACGCAGACGCTCGTGCATATATAAAAACCAATGCCATCCACCGATCAGAATAATTATACCAAGAGCTAAGTCGGTAAACAGGCCGGCATCGACCGGATTCAGGTGCAATATGCGTTCAAATTCAAAGAAGGCATAGATACGTCCGATGTAGTAAGCCGGGTACGCATGAACATATATTGCAATCGCCCATAAAATCACGGCGATGCTTATTTTTAAGAGTGGCAACCAGGCGGGAGTACGGTATACCAATACATCGACGGGCCATTCACGCAGATACGGTTTGACCTGTCTGTGGATAAATGCTTCCGGATGTAGTTGATGCCACCAGCGCTTGCGATTCAATGTGCCGACTTCTCCCGAGCAGGTCGCTGCAATTGAACAGTACCGCATTCGTTGTATGTACTGTCATGAAAAATTCATAGAGTCGCTTGAAATGCCCATTGCGAAAAACACACGCGGTGCGATTGGATTCAATAAAACACTTTACCGATGTCGATTTTTCCTTACATTGCGAGCATTCCTATGAGTGCAAATTTAGAATACGATCTGAACTGGTTGAACGATCATGCGGCCGAGATGCTGGAACACGTAATTCGCTGGTCGAATATCAACTCCGGAACGAATCACCTGGCCGGTCTGGAACGTATATGCCGGGAATTGCAAAAGGATTTCGCCGTACTGGACGGCGAGATGTGTACCATACCTCTGCCGGCCACTCTGGACGTGGATGCCGCCGGTCGTGAATTTCAAACCGAATACGGGCAGGCGTTGAGTATTCGTAAGCGCATGGACGCACCTCTGCGGGTAATGCTGTGTATCCACATGGACACGGTCTTTCCGGCCGATCATGCCTTCCAGGCCGTAACACAGATCGACGATGATCGTCTGCATGGACCCGGAGTGGCCGATGCCCGGGGTGGGCTGGCCATCATGCTCTTCGCCCTGCGTTGTCTGGAGCGGGCCTGCGAATCGCGTGCGCTGGAACTGGGTTGGGAAGTATTTATCAATCCCGATGAGGAAGTGGGCTCGCCGGGTTCGCTGGTGGAATTGGAGCGGCGCGCCGGGGAACATCATCTGGGTCTTTTGTTCGAACCCGGATTGCCCGACGGATCGTTGATCAGCACCAGAGGGGGGTCGGGAAATTTCAGCCTGGCACTTACGGGGCGACCGGCCCATGTGGGGCGGGAATTTGAACGCGGACGCAGTGCTATGCATCTGGCGGCCCGCATTGTGAATCAACTGGCGTCGTTGAATGAACGCGAAGGAATCACCATCAACGTGGGCGCCATCGACGGCGGGGGCCCTTTAAACGTGGTCTCCGACCGGGCCATCATCCGTCTCAATGCGCGGGCGCTGAATGCCGCCGCACAGAGTTATATTGAAAACACATTAGCAGATACTTGCACCGAAGTGAACGCCATGGACGGCCACACGGCCCGCCTGTACGGCCGTTTTACCTCGCCGCCCAAAGAGGCCGACGACGCTCTAAGACGTTTGATGCGCATCGTAGAAGATTGCGCCGGGGCGGAAAACATTCCGATTCAATGGCGCAGCAGTGGCGGTGTGTGCGACGGTAATAAACTGATGGCCGCCGGTCTGCCCAATATCGATACGCTGGGGGCGCGGGGCGGTAACATTCACAGCGATCAGGAATATATGATCATTCCCAGTTTGCTGGAACGCGCGCGATTGGTGGCCCGCATTTTAATCGGACTGGCGGAAGGCAGCATTGCCTGGCCGATTACGAAACCGGAGAATGCGTAGCGTGCACAGCATGAGTTGTTTGCGAAATAACTG
>JAGRMX010000551.1 GCA_020441025.1 Leptospiraceae bacterium | reverse complement strand
TCTGGTAAATGCCGTGGCGGGATCGGTAATTTTTGGCGGCGATCTGATCATGGTGGATCTGGGGACGGCCACCACCTTCTGTATCGTTCATGATAATGTGTACATCGGAGGGACCATTGCCCCCGGTCTGAAGCTTTCCATGGAAGCGCTCAGCCGCAACACGGCGCAATTGCCGCCCATTGAGTTTCGAAGGCCGCCGGAGGGCGTGCTGGGTATGTCCACTCTATCCGCCCTGCAGGCCGGTTTTTATTATGGGTGGCTGGGATTGCTCAAAGAGATTATTATACGACTGAGACAACGAGATACACGGCGAGCCTATCGGGTCATCGCGACCGGCGGCCTATGTAGTCTCATACACCAGGAAGATCCCGGGCTTTTTGATGAGATCGATTCCTTGATAACCCTGCGCGGATTGAAAATCATTTATCAATATCAGCGCACACACGGTCGTGATTGAGCGAATGATACCGGCAGGCGCGGAACCGACGGGCAGCGGGATATCTGCACGGAAGTGACGGTATTTTATTCCGTATCGGTAAAAAGGTGGCGCTGCTAACCGGCAATCGGTACACGTCACTCCAGCGGGTGCGTTGGTGATTTACATTCTGGTCAACAGCGGCATGAGCATTGCCTTCGTTTGTTTCGTTATCGGGTATCTATTCCGAAAGCGCGATGTAAATCGCCATCGGCTATTCATGATGCTTGGAGTCGGCTTCACGCTGCTTGCCGCCATTGTTCTGGTCGTGGCCATCCATGGATACTATGGGGGCGACATGGCGCGGGCGGGTTTCGTGCCGGTTGTCGGGAAAGAAATAGTACTGGCGCACCGATTGATTGCCCTGATCGCCACGGTGTTAATGTTCTTGATGGTCTGGACCGGTGCGACCCGTCGGCGGGCACTGCACATTCAATTGCATCGAGCCTTTGTGCCATTGTATGCGATTGTGTATTTTTCCGGATTATTGATTTTTACCGGGTCTTAAGCATATCCCGGAATTATATCGCCGATTCTGATTTGAGAAAACACATAGCCATTCGGATTGTTAATGAATACCGCCAGTAAAACCAGCAAGCGAAAACAACAGACGGAGGCCCCATCCGGAGTTCGCGAAAATACATCCCGAAAAAAAATGGGCGGTTTAAGCAACGCGGAACTGATGGAAAGAGCCCGACAGATTCGCCGTACGATCATTGAAATGGTACATGCGGCCGGTTGCGGACACCCCGGAGGTTCGCTGGGTCTTACCGATATTCTGACGGTTCTATATTTTGATATTCTGAATCATCGGCCCGAACAGCCGGATTGGCCCGAGCGTGATCGATTATTGATATCCAACGGTCACGTCTCGCCGGTGCGCTACGCGGCTATGAAAGCGGCGGGCTATTTTCGAAAGCTGGATATAATGAGCTTTCGTCGATTGGGATCGCCTTTTCAGGGACACCCTTCTACGCGTTACTTACCCGAGGTGGAAAACTCCAGCGGTTCTCTGGGCCAGGGGCTATCTCAGGCGGTTGCGCTCGCGTTGGGCTTGAAAATGCAGGGCCGCACTGGCCGTGTATTTTGCGGTATTTCCGACGGAGAATGCGGGGAAGGTATGACCTGGGAAGCGGCCACCGCCGCCGTGCATTATCGTTCGCCGGTAATCGCCTTCATGGATTATAACGGCATTCAAATCGACGGGCGCACCCGTGATGTTTGCGATCTGGGTGATCTGGAAAAAAAGTTCAGCGCATTCGGCTGGAAGACAATCACCATCGACGGCCATGATTTTGACGCGTTGCGCACGGCGTTCCGGGATGCGCGGCAATACGATGCCGGTCCTCAGATGATTCTGTGTAAGACCGTAATCGGCAAGGGCGTCTCTTATATGGAAGACGATCCCGGCTGGCATGGCAAGGCACCCAATGATGAGCTGGCGGCGCAGGCGTTGCGCGAACTGAGCTCGTAATCGCATGCATGCCGCTCCGTCGGTTAAAAATTCACGGCGGATTGTACCTGCTGTATGTTCTCTTCTTCACCGTCGGCATTCTGCTGATTCCATTCTTATATGATCGACCGGGAATTGTTCAACTGGCGTTGGCGGTAACCAGCGCCGTCGGCCTGGTTTATTTCGGAGATTCGCGCGTACTGATCGGGTGGATTCATCGACGAAACCTGCGCGTTTCAATCCTTTTGTTTACCGGTATTATACTATCGCTGGTGTCCATTCCGCATCATGGCAGC
Organism: Leptospiraceae bacterium; assembly: GCA_020441025.1. Classification (GTDB taxonomy): domain Bacteria; phylum Spirochaetota; class Leptospiria; order Leptospirales; family Leptonemataceae; genus JAGRMX01. The sequence continues at coordinate 228 of JAGRMX010000551.1, read as the reverse complement.
TTTTATTTTTCTGATGATGCTATCCGTCACATTCATGACGGACATGCTCTTCTTAATGGAGTTGACGTCTACGGCGTGCCGCCCGCCGAGAGAGCGGCCGTCTTGAATCGTCTTCCGAATCATCCCGAACTGGGGACCATATATTTCCCATTTACTCAGCTCCAGGCCCTGGCTGGAGCGTTTCTGGATCGATGCTGTCTGCAATCTTCAGCCCGGGTTAATGGAACC
>JAGRMX010000550.1 GCA_020441025.1 Leptospiraceae bacterium | reverse complement strand
CTGAAAGGTAAAATAGGAGATAATCCGGCATAACCGGGAATGTTCGTACTCGTAGTGCCGCAAACCAGAACGCCTCCGTCGGACGTAGCAATGAGGTCTCTGGGTTGGTCGTTTCCCGTACCTCCAAAAAAAGTATACCATTGTACAAAACCGTTCTTATCAAATCGAATGATAATAAATTCTCCGGAGCCCTGAAACGATTGTAGCGGAGTAACGCCGTCAATGGAAGGAATATCGACGGCCGTATTTCCGAGCAGCACCGCGCCACCATCGCCGGTGGCCGCGATTGCCGTGCTACCCTGTCCCGAACCGGCCGGCCCCATAATTCTAAACCAGTTCATGTTTCCGCCACTGCCATAACTTGCCACCATGATCTTGCTTTCGGGCGGAGAAGTCGGATAACCGGAAATAGGAGTCACACCCTGGGCGGAACTGACAATACCGTTCGTACTGCCGGTTACGAATAGCCGATCTCTGCCACCGCAAATGTCGCTGACAAAGTCATCATCGGAACTGCCCAATAATGTATACCAGGTAGCGTACGAATCACTGGCTAACAGCTCACAATCACGTAACTCATACACCGGATTATACAGCAAATAAGTTAACAGTAAGTTGCACTGACCGTCGTAAGTGGCGCAATCCGTATTTATGGTATTACATCCCAGGGTCATCCCGGAGAGTATGAAGAGTATTATCCTGTTGAAAATGCGCATAGTCTGGATCCAGAATGTGAAAATGAGAAGACCGCAACATTGTTATCATCAACTACATTGAGTAAATAAAAAATAGCATCAATTTTCGGGTCTTCCTTCCGTGGATCGTTTGATTTCGAGTTGATTGGTTGCTCTCGGACAACGCCGCGACCAGAATTATAGCGCTGATCTGGTTCGCGGGGATGCCGGCGGGCCCCGTACCTCGGTACCTGAATTGCCTTGCATTTATATGCGCGGTGTACACATTGCTCCGGTATGCGAATAGCAGGGGGATGTTGAAATCATGAATCTACAGTATTCCGAACGCCGGGTGAACGGAGCCCTGATTCTGGATATCGACGGAAAACTGGACGTATCCAGCGGCAATGACCTCGAAAAAGTCATTGAACAACTGGCCGGTAAAGGGGAACAGAAAATCGTCTTGAACATGCAGGCCGTATCGTATGTAGATTCGGCCGGGATCGGCAGCATAATTAAGTCTTCCCAGATGTTAATCGGTAAGGGCGCCGAGTTACGCATGGCGGCGCTACAGGGTCGCGTTCTGGAAATATTCCAATCGAATAATCTACATCGACATGTGGGTATTTACCCTTCGGAAGAAGAAGCCGTTCAGTAATACCGATTAAAGCTTAAGCAATTGGACCGGAGAAACTCCGGGCGATGTTTAATTCATACCTTCGATTCGCCGCGCTTCCGACAGAATGTTCAGCAGGCGGGGATGGAGAATACTATTGCTGGCCAACACATCACCCATATGCATTTGAAAAGGCTCGCCCTGAAATCCGGTGAGTTTGCCCCCTGCTTCACGCAAAATAACCGAAGCGGCGCATAGATCATGCGGACTCAATGCCCGCTCCCAGTACGCTTCAAAGCGCCCTTCCGCCACCCAGCACAGATCCAGCACGGCGGAACCACTGCGACGCAGTCCGGTTCCGCTGGACACAAAGGCGGCAATGTTGGTCATCAGTTCATTGATGATCTGTTTTCGATTGTACGGCAGCCCGGTTGCAATCAGCGATCGCTCCACTTCTTCCAGGCCGGATACCCGGATAGGTCGATCGTTCTTATACGAACCGCCGCCGTAAATGGCGTAGTAAATCTCACCCAGCGCCGGCACCTGCACCACACCGGCCACCGGTTCATCTCGAAAACAAATCCCGATGGCGTTGCTGAACAACGGAACACCGTGTATGAAATTGCGGGTGCCATCCAGCGGATCAATCCACCAGGCGAATTCACTTTCCCCTTCCAGATGATCGCGCTCTTCGGCGTAAATCCAATCGTTATCAAAGCGGCTGCGGATGGCCTGGATCAATAGATCCTCAATATGCGTTTCGGCTTTTTTCATCAGCCGATAATCCGCCTCGGCCGACTCGGTGGGTGTGCTGCTGATGCTTTCCTGGTAGGAAAGCATGTTCCGACCCAGTGCCGGCAGGACACTGAGCACATACTTAACGCGGTCTTCTACTTCTTCTTGCGGAAAATGAATAATGGCCGAGTCGGTCATTGCTCCGATTCTGAAGATTGGCGCCTGGAGGGCAACCGGATATTTTTCCAGTTATCCAGGATTTTCTGCAGGCGCTGGCGTGTAACCAGGATCAATTGCACTTTACCCAGGAGTAGCTCATAGTCGGGCGAAAACTCTTTCTCGATGGTTTGAATCCCATAAATTTTACGTAGATTCACTTCCCGACGAGCGTTGATTTCGGAGTTCACGCGACTGACCAGATTCTCAT
>JAGRMX010000054.1 GCA_020441025.1 Leptospiraceae bacterium | reverse complement strand
TGTACCGGGCGGCTAAAAGAAAAAATGTGCGGCGCGAACCGGATGTTTGCCGCTAACTCACGCTGATATGCATCGAGTGATTATGAGAAAGCGGCCCCGGCTTGCACCGGCATCAAAAGTTGTGATTGCAATCCAGAACGTACCGGGAAAAATAACAGAAGCGGAGAAGAATCGTACCGGGGTTTTTCCGGGGCGGAGGGTAATATATACGACATAACGGGGATGTGAATTTGAGAATGTACCGGGCATGAGGCGATTTGCTGGAAAACTGCGTAAGGGACACCTATAGTACCCAATAGTGCGACGCGGGGGGGGATAGCAAAAGGACCAACAAGTGAAGCATGGGAGAATACATGGCTGCAAGCGACAGACATGCGAAATGTTAAAGAACTTGGACTTAGAAGAACAATTAATATTGTACGAGAAATGAAAAAAACAGATATTGGGCACGGGGTTTGGGAGAGAGTTAAAAATGGCAATATTGAAATGCGAATTAATACAAAAAACGGATGGTGGGATTGGGAAAACCTCAAGCATTTATCTGTCGATGATGGCATAGGATATACATTTCAGGGTACAAATCAGTCATTTGTTTTTGCAACAGCAAGCCCTGACTATGCTGCTCTGGCGCGAACAATTATACATGAAGGTGTTCATGCATCCGGAATTCAGATGTCCAAGAAAGCTGAATTTCTTGCGCGTGTAGCTGAAATATATGCGAGAGGAAGAGCACCCAAATTAAGTGAATTGCGAGATATACGAAGAATTGCATTTGATCCGCATGGAAATTACGGTGACTTAGTTGATGACTTTGGTATAAGAATTTCGAATGGATTAATATATCATCGTTTTTATTAGGAGATTAGATATGGGCGTATTGGTAGAGATGCAAGAAGAGGCGCCGGGAATTTTTTACTTAGATATTGCTGGCAGGCGCTATTATTTGATCGAGAAAGATGGAAGGTATGACGCAAGAGAAACATTGAACGGTAAAATAATCCGGGAGCAGCGGTGCGATGACTATATTGAAGGAAGAATGCGCATTGATTTATGGAGTCGTGAGTATGAACCACAAGAAGTCAAAGATGCACGTAAACGATTGAGAAGTCCCCAATAGTGCGACGAGGCGCCTCGCCAGTAATGAATTCCGACATATCCCCAGTATAGACAAGAATGTCCCACTGAACACACGGACTCGTGCTCTTCTCGAGGATTTAAGAACATCTACCGATGGCTCTTTAACTGTATTTAAGCGCAATAGCTTCTATCGCAAAGTAACCTTCGATGATATGCGCCAAATGCACAAAGCAATTGGTCGCGAAATTTCACTTGTTGAAGCAGGCAGTGGAGAGCTGCGCTTGCTTATGGGACGTACAGTGCGGACTCAGAATGGATATCGCCATGTCATTGATTTACCCAGCGATTTCCGTCGAGCTTTAGCGCATACACACCCGGCTGGAGACTACTTGCTAAGTCGGCCTGATTTACGTATGATACGTGCAGGTTATGAAGCAACTGGTAAACAGCATCATATGTTGCTCCCGATTGATAGGAGGGGCATACCTTTCCATCGAATTGTTGATAATGAATTTGAACACCTTATGCGTTTACGTGAGGCGGGGAGATTGTGGGGCTGATGAGAAAAGCTAAGGATGATACAATTTCAAGTTTTACCCGCGATGATGTTCAGAACATTATCAAACAAACCGGGGAATACGAGCTTTATATTCTGATCCCCCGAGGTGACGGAACCTGTATAATCTCCAATGGGGATTATACTTACTATTTTTTACTCAGTGCGGATGGAAAAGTTAAACAGAAGAAGCGACTTGAAATTTCAGTTCGTGAAAAATTGGAAGCTCTAACACATTTTGACGCCGATGCAATCCCTCAGCAGCTTGATGGGCTATTTCTTATGCTATGGAAGAATGAGGAAGATATCTATGACTTAAGCTTATCTGTAGTTGAGATGAAGTCTCTTATGGCGGAAGCTCTGGCAGCCATCGGTGTTGAGACTCCGTGGATTGATGAATAAGGCAGTTTTTTAACTTTCTAAATTGAAATATTATGCGAAACGGCAGGCAAATATTTATTTGAGTTGGTCGTTATAGTGTTTTTCAATGAGTTGACTGACGATCTTGTGCATTTCAGTAATTCTTTTTGTTAAACCTTCTTCGAATTCCCGTGCTTCTTCTTCATCGATCGCTTCTCGGCCATAGACAGCCCATTGATAACCGCCATCCGGGCCGGGTTTTGCTTGATCCAGAAAATCATCGACGAAGTCTTTATTGATTTCTTTGCGATGCCTGCTTAAAATTTCAAAAGTTGCCGGGTTGATATCGGCATGTACGTAATAGAATACTCGTGAAACCTCGTCACCCACTATCCTGATTTCGCGCGTCAGGTAAGCCTGTGAATACGGCAGGTCTTCTGTCCAGAGGGTGGCTTCGCTTATTTCCGGTTTTTTTCGCATTGAATTATTCTTTTCAGTTTGTAAGTGTTTGTTTGAAACTCGAGCAAGCAGTCAGTCGCGTTTATTATTTACGCGATGAAGTTTTCCTGGCTTTTGCCGGTGGTTGATTGGCGGGCTCGCGAAAATCTTCAGACATATTGACCAGTTTGTACTGATTGACAAACGCTCGCAAGAAGAGCCGCGCCGCTTCTTTAGGTTTTTCGGGTAGCGTTGCTATCTCCTGAAATAAACCGAGCAAATCCGAATCCTCAATATTCACCCTGGCCGCTCCCTCAACTATTCCATCAAAGAGATAATCCTTGGAAACACCGAGGACATCGCAGATCAGTTTTATCTTTTTGGCGGTGGGCTGTGAATCTCCACGTTCGTAGCGACCAATCTGGTTTTTATGAATTCCAGAGCGTCGCGCCAGCTCATCTTGCGACATACCCTTCTGAACACGCAACTGTTGCAGCCGTTCTCCGAATCCGGTTGATGACTTCTTCCTTTTGGTACCGTTCAATGTCATTTCTGAACACATTTACGGTGCTGTACACACGCCTGTCGAGTAAAACGGCACCTTTTCTGGAAACAGCGGCCCCATAAAAGGTTGACAGCAGATACCTTAAATTGTACTGGATAACCCATATGTGGTGTCGAAATTTTTTTCACTCCGGAGCGGCCCTGAATGCCTGAAATCCCCCAATCCGAGCTCGATGCGCTCAAAACCCGCGTTCCGCTGGCGGAGCTTGTGCGCTCGCGTGGTATCGAGTTAAAGCCCGTCGGCCAGGACTTAAAAGGTCTCTGTCCGTTTCATTCCGAGAAAACGCCGTCGCTTTCGGTAACACCCGGTAAAGAACTCTATCACTGCTTTGGCTGCGGACGCGGCGGAGACATCTTTTCGTTTATCCAGGAGCTGGATGGTGTGGAGTTCCCGGAAGCCGTGCGGCGGGTGCAGCTATTCGCCGATGGCCAGAAGTCCGATGTCGAAGAATTGCGTATCTATGTGAATGATCGCATATTATTAGAACAGGTAATTGAATTCTATAAACGGCGCTTCTTAGAAACACCCCGCGCCATAGAATACTTACGCAAGCGCGGCATCACCAATCCTGAAACCATCAACGCATTTACACCGATCTTCTTTGATGAATCGCTATCAAAGATCATGCCGCGCGGCCATGCCAAAAGTGGTCGTGAGTTAATCGAACGCCTTGTTGCTCTCGGCATTCGCCATAAAAAGACCGGACGTGAAATCATGGCCGGGTATGTGGCTTTTCCGGCCTACGGCGAAGACGGTTCAATTCAGCAGTTAGTCGCGCGTTATATCGGCGTGGCCACGCATCGTCCGCGTTATCTTTTGCTTTCACTGCCGCACGCCGGCATCTTTAACCGACCGGCCTTACATGCCAAACAGATCATCTTAACCGAAGGGATCATGGATTGTATGACCTTCTATGAGCATGGTTTTCGTAATGTCACCTGTGGCTTTGGTTCAAACGGCTTTCATGAAGATCTACTCGCGGCCTTCACCCAGCACGGCACCGAAACCGTTTATATCGCCTACGACAACGATGAGTCCGGCAACGCCGGTGCTGCTAAAGTTGCGGAGAAATTAAGTGAATGCGGCATCGGTGTCTATCGCGTGCATTTTCCAAAGGGCATGGATGCAAGCGATTATGCTCGAAAGACAAAGCCAGCCCGGCATGCCTTAACGGTTTTAATCAACTCGGCGGAATGGATCGGCAAGGGCAAGCCAAAGCGGCCTATGTTATCAACGGAGATCGAGCCATTAAAAGACGCCGGTAAATACGCTGGCAGGCCATCAGCGAAAACAGAAGCCGATGCGGGCAATCAGGAAAGCGCGGCGCACAGTGAAGGCGATTCCTCCAGAGAAACCGAAAGCAAACCTGCCGAAAAAAATAACGCGCCCACCATTAAAAGCATTCGTGAGAAATTCGAAACGCCGGTCAAACAGTTGGAAGGCGACATCTGCGAGCTGTCTTTCGGCGATCGTCTGTACCGCGTATTCGGGCTTTCTAAAAACAATACGCTCGAAGTGATGCGCGTTAATATCCGGGCCTACATCGAAGAGGGTTACTTTTCAGAAACGATTGATCTGGCGAGCAACAAACAGAAAGACCGCTACGCCATCGACGCGGCCGAAGCGTTACGCGGCAAAGCTGAAACATTCAAACGCGATTTGGAGCGCATGTTCTTAAAACTTGAAGACGTGCAGTATGAACGCATCTACGGCGCGGAGCAGGAAGCGAAAAACAAGCGCGTTGAAATTTCAGACACGGATAAAGAGGCCGCTTTCAAATTCTTAAAGAGCAAACGCATCTTTAACATCATCGAAGAAGACTTCAAGAAATGCGGCGTGGTCGGCGAAGAAGAGAACCTGCTGGTCATGTATCTGGCAGCCACATCACGCCTGCTCGTAAAACCGATTCACATATTAATTCATTCATCGAGCGCGGCGGGCAAATCCACGCTGATGAAAGCCGTGTTGAATCTCATGCCGCCCGAAGACGTGCATCTGTATTCGGCACTCACCGGACAGGCGCTCTATTACATGCAGAACAAGGACTTAAAGCACAAGATACTCGCGGTCGAAGAAGATCGCGGCGCGGAACGCGCGGACTACATCATGAAGATGCTCCAGACCGAAGGCAAAGCCAGTATCGCAACCACGATCAAAGATCCGGGCACGGGACACATGAGCGCTTCGGATTACTGGATCGAGGGGCCGCTGGGTTGCTGGCGCACATCTACGGCGGTCTGGATCGATGAGGAAGTACTCAATCGCTTTTTAGTGATCGCAACCGATGAAAGCCGCGAACAGACCGGGCGTATATTAGAAGCGCAGCGATTCATGCGCACACTCGAAGGCTGGCAATCACGCGAAGCGCGCAAAGAAATTTATACGCTGCATCAAAACGCGCAGCGGCTCTTGCGTCCATTGCCGGTGATCAATCCTCTCGCGCACAAGCTTTCGTTTTTAGACGATCGCCATCGCCTGCGGCGCGATCATGAAAAGTATCAGTCGTTAATCGAAGCCGTTGCGCTGCTGCGCCAGTACCAGAAGCCGCTTCAAAAGCGCGAAATCGGCGGTAAAACCGAAGAGTGCATTCATGTGGATCTGATTGATATACGCATTGCCAACCGGCTCGCCAATCATGTGCTGGGCCGCACCCTCGATGATCTCCCGCCGCACACACGCACGTTCTTAAGCAATATGGCCGCGCTCGCGGATGAAGAAACAGAACGTCAGAATGTATCGCGCCTTGATGTGAAATTAACCCGCCGCCAGATGATGGAGAAGACCGGTCTATCATCGACGCAGGTGCATCATCATCTGGGAAAGCTAATTGAAAATGAATACATCTTACCGCATCCGGGAACGCATCGCCGCTTGCTGGTCTATGAAATTCTGTATCGCGGCGAAGGACAAAGCGGCAAACCCTTTCTGCCGGGCATTGCCGATTTAAGAGAGCTGGAAAAAGAACTGAAAGAAACGTTAAAAGCACAGAAAGAACTTGAAAACAAATCGAAAACAGAAAATAAGCGCGAAGGTGATTCCACCAGTTCCGTAAAGGCGGCCAGCATATGATTGGCCTGTGCGGAAAAGCTCACTGCCTGAGAGGAAAGGATTTTAAATTCGGTGTTTGGCCCCTTAAATTCGGGGTATATTCGGCCTGTATTCGCCCCTTATTCGGGGTATATTCGGTTTCGCTCAAACGCAATATTCACGCAGCATGCGCCGATTCACGGCAATATAGCCGATTATTTCTTAACTTCTCCATAAACGCATATTACGGCGAAAAACTTTTTTTGAAATCTGCGCTATCCTCACAGGCGGGATTCCAGGGGGCAGAGCATGTCTGAAATTAGCACCGGGCCCGATTTTTTCAAAGATCCGAAGATGCGCTGGAGTACGATTGTGGAACTGGCCAATCGTTATTTCGAGTGGCTGGAAGAACGCGCCTTTTCCAAAAACACGATCAACAATCGGCAGAACTACTTAAGTTACTTTTTAGCATGGTTAGCGGAGCGCGGCATATACGAGCCCGCCGAAGTAACGCGACCGATTATCGAGCGCTACCAGCGCTACATGTATCACTATCGCAAAAAAGATGGCAACGCACTTTCGTTTCGTTCCCAGAGCATGCGTCTGGTCGCCATTCGCATGTATTTCAAGTGGCTGGCGCAGCAGCATTACATCTTACACAATCCGGCCAGTGAAATCATTTTACCCAAATACGAAAAGCGCCTGCCGAAGCATGTCTTAAACACAAAAGAAGCCGAGGCCATCATGGGCCAGCCGGATATAAACGAGCCGCTGGGACTGCGCGATCGGGCGATGCTTGAAACACTGTATTCAACCGGCATTCGCCGCACCGAACTGTCGAACTTAAAATTATACGACTTAGATTTCGATAACGGAACCTTAATGGTCCGGCAGGGCAAGGGCCGCAAAGACCGTATGATTCCCATCGGTGACCGTGCCCTGCACTGGATCGAAAGATATTTGCACGAAGTACGCCCGGCACTCGCTCGCTGGCCCGATGAAGGCGTGATTTTCCTGGCCAATAACGGCAAAGCGATCACACCGCATACACTTACGGGACTGGTGCGCGCGTATGTGATCACTTCCGGCGTAAACAAAATCGGCGCGTGTCATCTGTTCCGGCATACGATGGCCACGCTCCTTTTAGAGAATGGCGCGGACATTCGTTTTATTCAGGCCATGCTGGGTCACGCCAGCGCCGAAACCACGCAGATTTATACGCAGGTGAGCATTCGCCAGTTAAAGAAAGTCCATGAACAGTTTCACCCGGCGAAACTACCCGAGAAGCTACAGCGCCAGAAATCGCTGCTCTTAAACGCCGAGGCGGAACAGGAAATCCAGCCGCGTGAAGTGAGCAAACGTGATGCGGCCCGCTATAAATATACGCCGTCAGGGCGCGATACAAATTTCAGTTCCGAACAAATCGGCAGAGGCCCTGCTCATCCACAGGCCGGAGGTGCGCCGTGAAGATTATAACAATTGCCTCACTCAAAGGCGGGGTCGGTAAAACAGCGATTACGATATTTTTAGCGCAGGCCATATCTTCGAATGCGACACGCAAGCGTGTACTGTGTGTCGATCTGGATCACAATAACAACTTAACAGATTATATGCTCCGGCACACTGCCATTGATGAGTTAGAAGAACGCAACGTCTATCATGTGCTGAACGGCACAGCCAGCGCGAAAGACTGCGTGTATGCAACAGAGTTTGGCTGTGATGTTCTGCCCTGCACGATTCAACTAAATAAAATCGGCAATGAGCTGGCCAGAGATCCCGGCTCTTTACTGCGATTTGGACCACAATTAAAGCAGATGAATTATGATTTCATCTTAATTGATACTCCGCCGTCACTCTCGTATGAACTCAGCGCCGGTTTATATGCTGCCACACTCGTGCTTTCGCCGGTAGCATACAGTCGCTGGACGGCGCAGGGTTACGGCCTTTTAAGCGATGAAATCACAGGCATTGCTGAGGCTATCGGCAAAAAACCGGACATCTTAGCCGTCCCTGCGCTGGTCACAGCCTCACAGGCGGAGCGCTTAAAGCTTACGAAGTTTGCGCGTTTTTCAAAAGCAATCATTCATAAATCCGCCGCAATTAAGAACGCCTGCGACCGCGCTAAGGCAATCAAAATAGATTCTAAGAGTTTCGGACAGTTCGCGGCGCTGGCGCGGGAGGTGTTGCGATGAGCGTTTCTAAAAAGGCAGCGCGTGATAAAAAAGATGCCGCCCGATTTATGGAGAACCTCGCGGTCGAACGACCGGGCACAAAGCGGCCCGAAATAAAGCAAACGGCGATTGAATCGAAACAGAGTGCTAAGAAGTTAAAACAGCAGGGTTTAGAACTTTCGGACATCTTCTATGTGGATCCACGCAGGCTCAAACCCAATCCCTTAAACGAATATCCGCCGCTTGAAGACGAGGAGTTAGCAGAACTCAGTGCTGATATTGCCGAAAAGGGAGTGCTGGTGCCGCTGTTAGCGCGAACCGATGACGTTTTGATCTGCGGTCATAACCGCAGAGTGGCGGCCATTAAAGCTGGGAAAGATCTGGTACCGTTGCAAAGAGTAATCGGAAATCTCTCACCGGAATTGCAACGCGACATCATGAAATCCGAGAACGATCGGCGACGGGGCGGAGCCTGGTCGAAAGATAAGAAGGTTCAGTTTATTACAGAGAATTTTGGGGAAGATATTGAACAGGCGAAGCACGGAGGTGCAAGGCGCGGGAAAGATCAACCTTCATTGAAGGTTGAAAATAATGGCGGTGATATAGCCAAGAAGATTGAGAAAAAGTCCAGAGGAAAAATTACAGAGGGAACAGCAGCAAGGCTTGTTTCTGAGATCCGCAAAAAGAAAGTTAAGAAGAAGGCCGCAAATAAAAAGAAGAGCCAGGGTATGCCGGGGCCACATACCGCCAGCGAAGGTATAGTCGATTTATTTCGGGCCATTAACTGTCTGCACTGTAAATACGGTCCCCGCCGTGATCCTAAAAAGAAAAATAAAACCTGTTATGATTTAGTCTCGCCGCTCCGGGGACAGGTGGTGGGTGCCGATACACTCTGCGCTCAGTTTTCGCCCTTAACCGGTGGTGATGAACAGATGCTCCTAACAGCGGCGCGGCCCATTCGAAGCATTATAGGGGCACCGGTAACAGTAAAGCGATCTAAAAAGAAGAGCGGTAAACGATGAGCAGAAACTTCGAAAAGATTGGCGATCAATATCTTATCACCATTGAATACGACCGCTATTTACACGGTGCCGCCATGGCCGAAATTCATAATGAATTCGGTTATAAGCGATTCTTAAAGATCCAGACTTCTATTCCGAAGTTTCTTTTAGAAGAACTGGTCGATTTCGGCAGTCTTTCGCCGGCCAACGGCGGTTACCAGATTCCGCAGAGTCATGGACCGTACATTATTTCGAGAATCCGGCGTATTCTCCAGTTTCCGGGGCCGGATGCGCAGTCCAATGAACTGATGATCCGCCAGGTGGAGTATCAAAAAGACCGATTCAGGACGATCCAGAACACAAATCCGGAGTGGCTTTTACGGATCAAGGCCCGAAATTTGGCTCGACGGCGGAAAAAGAGAGTGCCTAAAATAAGAGTGAGAGGGTAGTCCCATGCAGGAAACCGAAGCCACAGCAGAAGTATTTATAACCGCTTTTAACGCCATGCCCCGTGCAGCGCGGGATTACTTTTTAACCTATCTGGCCAGAGACCGTGAATTGATGGAAGACTTAATGGATATTGCTCTCATCGAAGAACGACGTGACGAACCATCACGACCGCTCAGTGAAATTCTCGGTGAATAGCGCATGGCCTATGAAGTGCGTGTAAAGAGATCCGCCGAAAAAGAATTCAAAAACCTTCCGGAGCAAATGAAACGTCGAATCGGCGAAGCATTAACAGCTCTTGGCGATAATCCATTTCCAAATAATGTTAAGAAGCTACAGAACCGGGATGATTATCGAATCAGAGTTGGTGATTACCGCGTTTTATACAGCGTAAATGAATCCGAAAAGAAAATAAACGTTTCTGCTATCGGTCACAGAAAAGATGTCTATCGCTGATTCGACCGGGCGCGCCACGCCCTGCGCCCGGCACCCGCGCGGTCACGGTCTGGCGGTCCTTCCCCCCGCCAGTCCCGCACCCTGGGCGCCCCCCTTCCTGGCGCCAGAGCGGAAGTGGAATGCAGGCGGGACTTCCAGGGGGGAAGGACCTTTTGCATGCTCGCGTTTCGCTTTCATTTAATACTGATAATTGTTGCGCGGAGCCCAGAAACGCTCGCTGCAAAGACCGCGCCCGCGCGGTGCTGTGTTCTGTTTTTATGGTGCTATGTTGACCGTTCGTTCGCGGGCCCTCCGTGCCCCGCTCACTTCCGGCCCCGATGGGGCTTGATTATTTGGGCCTTCTGCGATATATTAGTACATTTAATGAGGCACGTGAATGGCTGCTGACAAGGGAACATTTTCAAAAAAAGAACTGAAAGAAGTCTTAAAACAGGAAATAACACTGATTCAGGACGTAATAAAAAGAATGGCCAGTAATTCATTCATGATCAAGGGATGGACCGTTACAGTTGTTGCTATTACGTTACTATTACGTGGAGACCGCCCTGTTTACGCGGCAGTGGCTTTTTTACCAACGCTTGTTTTCTGGGGCCTTGATGGATATTTCTTACGGCAGGAAATATTATATAGAAAGCTTTATGATTGGGTCATTGCCAACAGACTAACTTCTGCCGAATCAGTATACGATCTTAAACCACAAACAAGATTCAAGAGCGATGTTAGTAGTTGGCTTTGCGTTACGTTTTCAGGAACACTCTGGCCCTTCTATGGAATGGTTTTGCTACTTGTAGTCATTTACTGGATATACAGCACCATAGAATCCATTTCATTTTAAAACACCGCTATCCTGGGCAATCGCCAGGGAATCATTGTGCCTCTCACTTTTTGATAAAAAGTACTTGCTCGTGATGGTAAACATCTGTATTGTACAGGTGACATAATCATTGGCTCTTTTTGAGTCTGGAGTTTGCCATGGAAAAAAAGCGCATCTTTGTAAGTTTTGATTTTGATAACGATAAGAAGTTAAAGGAATTCATAATAGGCCAATCTAGAAACCCGGATTCGCCATTTTCTGTTGAAGACTGGTCAATGAAAGAGGCTGCCCCTGAAAAGAATTGGGAAGTCGAAGCAGAGAACAGAATTAAACGCTCACACAAAGTATTGGTAATGGTTGGACCATATACGCATAGAGCGAGCGGTGTTTTGAAAGAAGTGGCCATGGCGCGAAAGCATAATATCCCTATTTTCCAGGTGATTGGTTACAGGGATAGCTCTCCTACACCGGTCCCGAATGCCGGGCGACTTTATCGATGGAATTGGGAAAACTTAAAGAACTTGCTTGGTTAGGTGAGCGTGTATGGCACTAATTTCCAAAAGTCAATTATACGAACACTATACACGCGAATTTCAAAAGTCGAGGCTCTCCGAATCATTCGGGGGGGAGCAATTATACACAGAGCAACTGCTGTCCAGTGCAAGAAGTTTCGATTCAGCACAAACTTATGATATATTTCTTTCTCATAGCTATGCAGATAAACAAGAAGTAGCCGCCCTGTATTCATTTATCAGAAAAATTGGCTATACTGTATATGTAGACTGGATTCAAGATCCACAACTCTCCCGAGCGAATATTACCAAGTCTACAGCAAACACGCTGCGAACGAGAATGCGAAATTGCAAATCGTTAGTGTATGCGCATTCATTAAATGCAAAACAATCGCGATGGGTTCCTTGGGAACTCGGCTTCATGGACGCAGAAAAAAATCGGGTAGCAATATTACCAATAACGGAAGAAAAAAATCGACCAGATGAATATAAAGGCGCTGAATACCTTGGCCTTTATCCGTATGTGACATCTGCCAAAACAAGTAACACAAAGAAATTAGAACTCTGGGTGCATGATGCAATTAATGTATACATAAGTATGCGGCAATGGCTATCCGGCAAAAACCCTTATAAAAGATAAAACACACCCCGGAAACGACCCGGCCCTCACGAAACGGGGGCCGGGCGTTCCGGGGTGTGCGTTTATGGTTCATTAATTCAGTGGTTAGAGCACTTCTCTGATAAGGAAGGGGTCTACAGATGTTAAGGCTGACAGCCCGCGCCGGGCGCGATTGTACGTTCTCAAAACTAAATCCGGCCTCAAATACTGGAAATCC
>JAGRMX010000549.1 GCA_020441025.1 Leptospiraceae bacterium | reverse complement strand
GGAGAATCCCCACTTCGGTTGTTACGTCGGGTTGCAAGTTAGTTTGATAAAGCGCCTGGCCATCGGGTCCCATGACATAACCTTTGGTGATGTGAACTTCAATTGCGCCTTTCAGTTCGGCCACATGAGTTAGATACGCGGGCAGGGGCATGCTGCCAGGTCCCACGATGGTTGCGTTGCTCTGTCCCTGGAAAATACGCGCCAGCGCCAGGGCGATGGTGGATGAGTGCCGGCCGACGATGATGTACACGGGCCCTTTAAAAAGTACATCGGCATCAGCTTCGAAGGTTTCGGGTTCCGTGCCGGTCAGCTTAAGGCCACCGAGTTGACCGGACGATAGAAACAGATCGGCAATGTAAAAGTTGGCGCGATAGTCGCCGTGATAATATTTGCGCAGGTCCAGCACTACGGCTTCGGGTTGCCCCGATCGCTGCATGAGCCCGCGAATGGCCGCGGCAGTGTCTTCCTGTGCTAAACGCGGCACGAGATACAGGATTTTTTGGTCCGCGGCTCGTTCCCACTCGGCGTGCAACAGCGGGCGCAATTCAATCGGCCCGCGTTCCAGTTCATAATCGCGACCATCGCTCATGCCGATGGTAACGGTGGTACCCGCATCGCCTTTGATGGTTCCGAGTACCTGCATCATATCATAGCCGTCAATGGCGGCTCCGTTTACTTTTTCTATGAACAGGCCCGGTTCGATTCCCGCGCGATAGGCCGCCGAGCCTTCCAGTACATCCACCACCAGAAATCGGGCCGGCTGGTCCGATTCCACGCGATGAAATACGATGCCCACACCAGCCTGCCGCTGTGATTCTCGAGCCATCAATAAACTTTCCGCAGGATAGAAATCGTTCTGACCGCCGGGCAGGGCACTCAGATATGTATTCAGTGCGGTATAAATAGCGGCGCGATCGTTTGTTTCGGCCAACTGATTCAATAGCGCCTCCCTGGCCTTATCCGGCTCGCTGCGAATGCCGGCGGTCCGGGCGACGGATTGATAGATAGACGGCAGATCTAATTCGGATTGAAAGAAATAGTATTCCTGAACCGTAGCGTCGAGTTGGGTAAAAATCTGGCGGGCATCGATGGGCGGTAATTCTTTTTCCGAACAGGATGCGAATAGGAATAATATACAGGTGCAGGCAAACAAATAGACGCGCGCTACCGGGTTCAGGCTTCTCTTCATGATTTCTCCTTTTTATTGGCGTGAGGTACTACCCGAGCAGGTATCCTGGCACACATAGAATGCGGATTGACAGGCCAGATACAAAACACTCCAGTTATCGACGGTTTGCCCATCCGGTGTTTCCCGATAGAGCGAAGCCGCCAATAAACAGATATTATGCTCGTCTTCGCATTCTCGCTGGCAGGATGCGGACTCAAAATAATTTGTACAGGTCAGAAACAACACAATCGTAATGACCATGACGTAAACACGCTTTCGCAGCTGAAACATATTACGCAGGAGTGTTTGCATAAATGTGGATCAGGGTTATTGAAAAATGAAACCCATCAATTAATCACATTTTGTATGTCAGGAGTCGAGTTCTTTTTTTACAAAACGTAGCCACCAATCCGGATTGATGGCGCGCTGGCGTAAGTAAGCGTCCACCAGCACAAGATTCACCACGGCTTCCACAATGGGCACTGCCCGCGGCAGCACGCAGGGGTCATGGCGACCGCCTGGACGAATCTCGGCCGCTTCACCGAATTCATTCACCGATTGCTGATGGCGATGGATGGTAGCCGTCGGTTTGAATGCCAGGCGCAGAACGATCGGCATGCCGTTGGATATGCCGCCCTGGATGCCTCCCGATCGATTGGTGGGAGTGCGCACATCGGGTACGTCATTGAAAGCGATGGGCATTCGGCGACGAGCTTCGGGCAAAGGATCATGAACCGGTTCGAATAGATCGTTATGTGATGACCCGCGCATGCGGGTACCGGCAAAACCGCTGCCCGATTCAAAACCTTTGCAGGCCGGTATACTCAAACAGGCTTTGGCCAGGTCGGCCTCGAGCTTATCGAAAACCGGGTCGCCCAGGCCGGGCGGAACATTATGCACAATCACACCGATCGTACCGCCCACCGAATCGCCTTCTTTGCGTACCTGTTCGATCAAATCGATCATGCGTGCGGCCGCCTGCGCGTCGGGGCAACGCACTTCGTTGGCATCCACGCCGGTTCGATCCCGGGGCGGATTTAAAAATACATCCGATTCGATCTCGCCCACCGAATCCACCCAGGCCACCGTGCGTAGACCCAGATCCTTTTTTAGAATTTGATCGGCTACGGCGCCGGCCGCTACCCGTCCGATGGTTTCGCGCACGGAAGCGCGTCCGCCGCCGTGTGGTGTGCGATAGCCGTATTTAATATGGTAGGTATAATCGGCGTGGGAGGGGCGATAGACCTGCGACCACGCGTCATAGTCCTTGCTGCGCATGTCGGTGTTG
>JAGRMX010000548.1 GCA_020441025.1 Leptospiraceae bacterium | reverse complement strand
CCTGCTCGATCGTACCATGACCGGAAATCATTAAAACGGGCAAGGTCGGATAAATTTCTTTGATGCGATCCAGAATATCAAGACCGTCTTCTTTGCCCATCCAGACATCCAGCAAAATCAACGCCGGACGTTCGCGACCGAGGGCCTTGACCATGGCCCGCCCGGTGGCAAAGTCCTCTACCTCGAAGTCCTCGTCTTCCAGAACATCCCGCAGGGTCTGACGGATACTGCGATCATCATCTACAATAAATATTTTCACGAAGATTGCCCTTCTTACGACGCGCCGACGTCGGACGAGAATGCGACCGGTAGTCCCGACCACCCGACCTGGCGCACACTCACCATACCCGTATCAATAGGTATTCTGGACACGAAATAAAATCAAAAACTCGGCTCCACCCAAATCGACCGATCGGCCCACATGCAGACGGGCATCGTGTTCCAGTGCCGCGCGTTCCACCATGGCCAGACCGAGTCCGCGCCCCTGGCCGCCCTGGGTTTTGGTCGTGAAATAAGGCTCAAAAATACGATCGCGCAACAATTCGTCAATTCCAGGTCCGTTGTCTTCCACCCGCAATAATACAAATCGACGTATGCCCTGAATTTGCATGGCCGTGGATATACGCACCAACCCCTCGCCTTTCATCGGAGCGCCCAGAATGGCTTCTACGGCATTTTTGATTAAATTATTGATCATGCCGATGATGATGGTCTTATCCAGCGGAATTCCCGGCAGGTTGCCCGCCAATCGCATTTCAATGCGCACACCTTCCAGTCCCTGAAAGAGATTCACCGCTTCCGGAATGACGCTATCCAGTTGTTGCACGGAAGGCCGGGCCCGGGGCAATCGGGCAAAATTGGCAAATTCGTCCACATGAGTCTGAAGCACCTTTACCTGTTCGATAATGGTGGTGCAACCGCGTCGAACCACCCGTTGCAAATCGCCTTTTTCGGGATGGTCCAGACGCCGCAACATGCGATCGGCGGACAACTGGATGGGTGTCAGCGGATTGCGAATTTCATGGGCCAGGCGCCGAGCAACTTCACGCCAGGCAGCCAGACGCTGAGAGTGCAACAACCGATTGCGCAGATTGCGCAGCTCATTGGTCATTTGATTAAAACTATCGATCAGTATTCCCAGTTCACCGGTAGTCTTCAAATTCAGACGCGAATCCAGATCCCCATCGGTTACCGCCCGGGTAGCCGCCGCCAGCGAAACAATCGGCAGCGAAATCTGGCGGGCCAGCATCAGCGATAGTAACAGCGCGGCAAAAACCATGAACAGATATATTACCGCCAGACCGAGGCGTAGAGTAGCCGGAATACCCTGTGTGCCGAATTCCTCTTCCCGGTATTGACTGCGCAATTGTTCAAATCGACGCACCTCACCGTCCACTCCCGGAAACACGCGCCGGCCGATGATCATACTCGAGCTTTCGGGCCCAAGTGGAAAATGATAAAAGGCAAATTCAATGCCATCGGGATGTGCGGCGGTATAGCCGATATCGCTCTCGCCCAGTTCCTGAAATTCCAGGGGTAAATTCTGGCGCAGCAAATCGCGGCTTTCATAGATGACCCGCGCGCCCCGCAACAACGCTACGTAATCGTGTTCGGCTCCGGGAAAGCCGCGATTACGCAGCGCATACAGAGCTTCCTCTCCACCCATAAACCGAAAGGGATTGTTTTCGGTATTGGTCGTACCGGTAGCCTGCTCCAGCAACTCCAGCGCGGTCTTCTGACGCTGATATTCCATGACATGATGGGCGGACTCCAGAGCGCCGGCCACATCCAGATTGAACAATTCGCGCACAACCTGTTCCACGTTGTCCGAAGAGATCAGGAAAATGGGCAGGGACGGAATGATGGCCACCAGCATGAAAGCAATACTCAGGCGATAGCGCAGACTGGAACGTAGATTGCCCGTGAGACGGATGCGACGGTTACGGTAATAATAATGCGCGATTAAATTCAAAGTACCCAGCGGAATAAAGAGCAACAGGTACGCGAAGATACGATCGACGGCGGTGGCGTCATCGGTTAAGATGAACTGTTCGGATACCAACACGCTGAAGATAACAATTAGAAAGAGGAAGAAAAAATCGCGTAGATAAACCTTTTGTTCTTCCTTCTGCCAGGCGGAAGGGTTTTCATTCATTCGAAATTTCCTGCGAGAATCTCGCTTAATGTTGCGCAGGCCGCATCCGCATCGGGACCTTCCGCTTCGAGGGTGACGACCGTGCCGGCACTCAGGGCCAGCATCAATAGCCCCATAATGCTTTTGCCGTTCACTGTGGTTCCGCCGGCGCTTAAACGAATTTCGGATTTAAAGCGCGCCGCTTCCCGGACAAAAATAGAAGCCGGGCGGGCGTGCATGCCTTCGGCATGTTGAATGGTTATATCTACGGTCGGCATGCGCGTATTCTATTTTTGATTCTTATCCGAAATGGCGTTATTGATTCGTTCGC
>JAGRMX010000547.1 GCA_020441025.1 Leptospiraceae bacterium | reverse complement strand
CAATTGCTTCTGATAATCAGAAGAGTGGTGGGCTGAGCCTGTATGCGCGCCTGAACCGGCTCGGTCTGCCCGGAAAAACTTTGGTTGCATTGCTGCTGATCGTGCTGGCGGTACTGACAAAAGAATCCATGCTGGCGCTGATTCCGATTATCTTATTGCCGGCGCTGGCAAACATATTGCGACGAATGTTTCAAGCGGGCAAAACCCGGCTCGCCGATTCGTTCGTACCGTGGAGCGCGATTATGGTGGCGATCAGTGTGCTTACCGTTGTTATTATAAGCGCCTGGTGGCGGCATGTAGATTTCAGTCCCACGCTGGCGGCCGAGCGCAGTGGGCGACCATTTGAAGGTATGCTCGTTTTTCTGCATCATCCCGATGCGCTGATCTCCGGACGCATGCTGTTGATTCCCCTGTTGGTCATCAGTCTGGTGCTGGTGATTGCGGAATGCGTGGTCCTTATTCGCAGGCAGTACAAATCATATGAGATTCGATCGGCATGGATCGCCTTATTCGATACCGACATGGCTCTGCGGTTCGGTAACGTACTGGCGGCCCTAGGAATTATAACGGTAATCAGTATGGCCACCGCCGATGAATACTGGGCCAACTACGCCAACATAATGCGTTTGTTTACGCCGTTGGTGCTGTGTCTTTCAATTGTTCCTTTTGCGTTTTACAACACGCAGGCAAAGCGAACAGGCAACTGGCTCATGCTCGGGCTGCTGGTCTATTTTCTGATGTTCGATGCGGCGATTATACGGCAGGAGTGGACGGGTCGGCGTTTACCTGCGGTGTCATATGAACTGATGCGGTAAATTGATCTTTCTGTAACAGCGCTCCGGAATGATGATGCGCCAGAATATTTTCCGGACGATATTCGGGCAAAATGGCCTGTAGCATGTCGACTATGTGTCGACGATCGTCGCTCAATGCCACTTCTTCCAGGCGGTCAATGTCGTTTATCAACGATTGCAGATGTACCGGCCTGGAACGCGCGCACTGGATGCGGGCATGCCCGGTAGGATGGATGCGTTCATCCGGTTGCAGCAATTCTTCCAACAACTTTTCGCCGGGTCGCAGGCCGATGAACTGAATGGGAATATCCGTATACGGTTGCGCTCCGGCCTGACGAATCATGTGCTCGGCCAGTTCGATGATTCGAATCGGTCGGCCCATATCGAGAATGAATATTTCGCCTTCGCGTCCCATAACTCCCGCCTGAATAACCAGATTGGCCGCTTCTTCAATCGACATGAAATAACGTTCCATTTCCGGGTGGGTGATGGTAACGGGACCGCCGTTGCGGATTTGTTTTTCAAATAAAGGTACAACGGAACCGCTGGAACCGAGTACGTTGCCAAAACGTACGGTGATGAAGCGCGTATCCGCTACCGATGCCAGGCTCTGGATATACAATTCGGCAATGCGTTTGGATGCGCCCATAATGCTTACGGGGCGAACGGCCTTATCGGTGCTGACCATAACGAAGCGTTCGACCCCGGCATCCCGGGCGGCGTTGGCAAAGACCCGCGTGCCGATGACATTGTTCAGCACCGCCTCGCCCGGATTGATTTCCATCATGGGCACGTGCTTGTAAGCGGCGCAATGAAAGACCGCATGCACATCGTACTTACGGAACATGCGTTCACAGGTGCGCTCATTACTGACATCGCCGATCATGGGAATGATGCGGGGCAGGGGCGCCGGCCGGTGGCTCAGCTCATAGTCGATTTCATACAGGGCGCATTCGGACATATCCACCAGTACAATCTCGCGGGGGCGGTACTGGATGAGGCGCCGGCAGACTTCACTGCCGATTGATCCCCCCGCGCCGGTTACGAGCACGGTCTTACCCGCCAGCGATCGACTTTCTTCGCTGGTTAAATCCGGTATAACCGGGTCGCGTCCGAGTAACTGACGGAATACATGCCTGCCACTATCGGCGGATGTTTCCGGAGTGTTCTTAGCGTGGCCGTTTATGGGAGAATCTCCTTTCACGCGTGCCCCGCTTATATTGTCTGATGAATTTGAGTCAAACTTTAATGGAAATTCGACGCGATAGAAGGCCGATAGCCGGTCTTTTGTAATCTGCCGGGCTGATTCAGCCCGATTCAGGCTTAGCCTTGTTCTTCCAGGTCTTTGTGGCCGGTGCCTCGACGATGGGCGCGCTTGGCTTTGCTGCGCAGCGCTCGCTTGTGGCGTTTGGCGGCCAGATTTTTGCGGACTTTGCGACTTTTGCGAAGCTTTTTCATGGTAGTTATGGTGCGTGTTGGTTTGGCGGATGCTGGATCCGTCGGTATTATTTCACGAAAAGCCAATCTTTTTGTGTGAATCAGCATTGCAACTTTAAAACCGGCCAGAATTCTGTCATACAATGCATCTATTCTGGCTGGAAATCCGGGAGCAGGCGCTGCGTTCCAATGTGGCTCTCTTCCGGCATCTGGCGCCCGATTCCCGATTCATGGCGGTGGT
>JAGRMX010000546.1 GCA_020441025.1 Leptospiraceae bacterium | reverse complement strand
CATGTCGATTTATGAAATGCATCTGGGATCCTGGCGCCGCGTTCCGGAAGAGGAAGATCGCCCTCTGACCTATCGCGACCTGGCGCGGGTATTGCCGGAGTATTTAAATGAAATGGAATATACCCACGTGGAGTTCCTGCCGGTCATGGAGCACCCCTACTATCCTTCCTGGGGCTATCAGACGCTGGGATTATTCGCGCCCACATCGCGTTATGGCGCGCCGGAAGATTTTATGTATCTGGTGGATCGCCTGCACCAGGCCGGCATCGGCGTGATTCTGGACTGGGTACCCTCCCACTTTCCTTCCGACGGTCACGGTCTGGCGTACTTTGACGGCACTCATCTGTACGAACACGCCGACCGTCGTCAGGGCTTTCATCCCGATTGGAGCAGTTTTATTTACAACTACGGTCGTCATGAGGTGCAGAGCTTTTTGATATCCAGCGCCATGTACTGGTACGATCGTTTTCACATCGACGGGTTGCGGGTGGATGCGGTGGCTTCCATGCTGTATTTAAACTATTCGCGTAAAGAAGGCGAATGGATTCCCAATAAGTACGGCGGTCATGAAAACCTGGAAGCGATTCATTTTTTGCGACGCCTGAACGAAGTGCTTTATCAAAACTTCCCCGACACTCAGACCATTGCGGAAGAATCCACATCCTGGCCCATGGTCTCACGACCGTTGTACGTAGGCGGCCTCGGTTTCGGTATGAAATGGGACATGGGCTGGATGCACGACACATTGCAATACTTTCAGAACGATCCGGTACACCGCAGATTCCATCATAATAATCTTACCTTCCGTATGATCTACGCCTATCATGAAAACTTCGTACTGTCACTCTCCCACGACGAAGTTGTACACGGCAAAGGTTCCCTGATCAATAAAATGCCGGGCGATGAATGGCAAAAATGCGCTAACTTACGCTTACTGTTTGCTTACATGTTCGCACAACCCGGACGCAAACTGTTATTCATGGGCGCCGAACTGGGTCAGTATCGCGAATGGGACTTTCAATCTTCCCTGGACTGGCACTTACTTGAGAATCCCCTGCATCGCGGCATACACGACGCCCTGCGGGATTTGAATCATCTGTATCGCACCGAACCGGCTCTGCATAAAATCAACGATAATCCGGAAGGATTCGACTGGATTGATTGCAATGATTCCGACCAGAGTGTCATCAGTCTGGCGCGCAAAACGGAAAACCCGGAAGACACCATTGTGATTGCATGTAACTTTACGCCGGTAGTGCGTTATAATTACCGCATCGGACTACCGTTACCCGGTCAGTGGCGGGAAATCTTTAACTCGGACGCTCCGGTATACGGCGGTTCCGGCGTTGGCAGTCCCGGTGTGCATAGCTCGGAAGATTTCGCGTTTCATGCCCGCAATCAATCCATGACCGTGAATCTGCCGCCCCTGGGCGCGTTGTTTTTCAAATTTGTCGGCAATTCGGCGCAGTCTACGCAACACGATTTAGATGCAAACCGCTCCGACGATCCCGCGCATCGTTCCGATACGCCGTTGTAATGGCAGCGCCCTCCGCCAGTTGCGAACACCCCGCCCCGGGCGCCTTTCCCGAATCGGACGGAAACACGCGATTTACCGTGTGGGCGCCGTACGCGGAAGCGGTACATGTAGAAATTTACGCGCCGGACGGGCACACCGTCACACGACGGACGCCTTTATACCCACTCGGTGTGAATCGTTTTCACCCGGGATATTTTACCGGCCATGTTTCCGATGCGCCCCCCGGCACTCTGTATAAGCTTCAATTACACGGTGCGGATAAAAGAGTTTCCCGTCCCGATCCGGCCGCACGTCGCCAACCGCTGGGCGTGCACGGACCTTCCGAAGTGATTGCCTCGATTTCATCGACTGTAAGGATTGCAAAGATTGCAAAGACCGGGCCGGAGCAATTCGGAACAGCGCCGACTGCATTGGAAAATTCTGATCGTGCAGATCATGTAGAACTATCAGCATTTGTAAATCATGCGGAACCATCAGAACATACGAAGCACACGCGACGCGGAGAACAAAACCGACGGTCGGAACCATATCGCGCATTACCGTTGCGGGAATGGATTCTTTATGAAATCCATCCGGGCACGTTTTCACCGGAAGGCGATTTGCGCGCGGCCGAAAAGTATTTACCCGAATTGAAAGAGCTGGGCGTCAACGCGATTGAAATCATGCCCATCGCCCAGTTTCCGGGTAAATATAACTGGGGCTACGACGGTGTGTATCCCTTTGCCGTACACAATACGTACGGCCGCCCGGAAGACCTACTGCATTTCGTACAAACCTGCCATGAGTTAGAGTTAAGCGTATGCCTGGACGTGGTATACAATCACCTGGGGCCGGAGGGCAACTATCTACGCGACTTCGGACCCTACTTTACCGATCGCTATCATACGCCCTGGGGCGAAGCCCTGAATTTCGACGGCGCCGGCAGCGATGCGGTCC
>JAGRMX010000545.1 GCA_020441025.1 Leptospiraceae bacterium | reverse complement strand
ATCCGCTTTGCACAGGTGACTCAAGCGACCGCCGGGAGCGACGGGATTCCAGAGCCAATCGCGGTAAGCGCCGGTCTGTAGCGGTTGTTGTGCCGCCTCCGTATTCACAAAAAATGCCGGCAGATGCACGAATGCGGAACGAACGGCATACTCCACCTGAATGGCATAGCCATAATAGTAAATCTCGCTGTGTTCTTTTTGCTTTATAAATCGCCGTAGTTCGAGTTGTCGATGCTCTTCAGCTATGGCCGACAGGTCCGGAACCGTCGCTCGATCCGCCGGCTGTTCGTTACTGAAAAATTGATCTCCTATCCAGAACATTCGCCCGTATTTTGCTCCACCATACGTTTTAAATATGGAGAAAAATACGGCAACAGGCGCGCCTGCACGTCTTTTTTCCGGAAATCATCGGAACGAAAACTACCGCGACAACCGGGGCAACCACACTCACATTCGAAGTTATCCGTATCCCACTGCACTTTGCCCGAATTGAATGTGGCGTAGTCCATGGTGACTTCTTCTTCCGCTTCGATAGCGCGCAAAGCCGTAATGGTAATGCTATCGCTCAGGCCGCTGTTGGGCTCGCAGGCGTGATTGATGAAATCCGGCAGTTCGCGTACATCCGACAGGGGAACCTGAAAAAGATCCGGTCCTACCTGAAAGTTGTAGCGTCTATACCGCTCGGGATACGCGCTTAATTCGCGACCGGTGACGATCCGACCGGAGTAACAAACCAAAACCGTTCCCGCCTCGATGCGGTCCATGGCATATACGCCCGGACCAATGCGCCCGTCGCGTACGTACAGACGATCGTCATAGTACGACGGTCCGTGACTGAGTTCCGTCAGATAGGATGACAGGTGACCTTCGTACTTGCGGCGAAAATTATAATCCCGGTATTCGGTGCCGGTCAGAATGCCGCGACACTGCTCCGAACCGCAGGCACACCGCAATCCGCGATGAAAGCTGATTTCACTCTCGAATGTTGCGTAGTCGCAGACCACTTCCTCGCCTTTGCGGATGGGTCGCCGGGCGCGCATACGGCTATCCGAATCGAACCAGGCATTCGGATCACAACTGTGATTCATGAAATTGGTGATATCCCGGGTGACGTCTTCCGGAGTACCGCTGTAATAGGTGTTTGTGCCGATTACGTACGAAAAGGTTCGCATGTAATCGGTCCGGGGATGATTGAGTATAGCCGTTCTGGTAAAGTACGTGCGGTCCGCACCGGCTTCATCGTAGAGAATCTGTCCCGTCTCAATATCTTCCCGGGCAAAGACGCCCAGTCCATACTTGCCTGTGTCCTTCAGCTCCAGGGCCGGAGATACATGCACATTCGAAAGCACGCCGTAAACGACGCTGGCTGTTCTGTTCATTCCGTCTTCCGCGGTCCGGTGTGTCCCCGGTGCCGATGAGTTACAATCCAGGAACCGATCTTATGGCCGCCTCAGCGGGGGTGAAGAGTTCCATGTAAAACAACGCCTGAAATCACAGGCCCGGTAAAAAGCAAGCGATCCTTTCATTCGCGGAAAAAAAATACATGTTCCGTTCTGAGGCAGACGAAACGCGTATTTGGTTTATAACAAACATGCGTACGATGTCAGGACTGCATCCAGTCCACAATCACCCGGGCCAGTTCAGGCCCACAATCTTCCTGTAAGAAATGACCGCCACCCTTGATGGTGGTGTGTGGTTGCCCTTTTGTACCGGGAACCCGACGTCGAAACGCCAGATCGCCGCCTCTGGTAATAGGATCGCTATCACTGAACGCGGTCAGGAATGGTTTGTCCCAGGCACGCAACACTTCCCACGCGCGCCGATTGTCCGGCGCGGCCGGATCGTCGGGTGCGGCCGGTACCAATGCCGGAAAGGCACGCGCGCCGGCCTTGTATGATTCATCCGGAAAAGGCGCGTCATAGGCGCGCACAACTTCAACGGGTAACTCGGTGACGCAGCCGCCCTTGATCACGCGACCGATGGGGAAGCGTTTGGCCTGCTGGGAAAAGTTGCGCCATTCAAAGAAGGCGTCCGGCATGGACTCCTCTCCGGTGGGTAGAAACGTGTTGGCGGTTACGATGCGTTTCACTCGGTCGGGTTGTTCGGCGGCCACCCGCAAACCGATCAACCCGCCCCAATCCTGGCATACCAGAGTAAACTCTTTCAACTGAATCGCGTTTAAGAAAGCGTGCATCCATTCCACATGCCGGGCATATGTGTACGCGTTCCGATCTACGGGTTTATCGCTCTTACCAAAGCCGATCAGATCGGGCGCCACGGAACGTATGCCCGCCGCCGTAAATACGGGAATCATTTTACGATATAAATAGGACCAGGAGGGCTCGCCGTGCAACAATAGAACGGTCTCGCCGCCTTGCGGATTTTCATCCAGATAATGCATGCGCAGATCGCCCGGTTGCACCTGTACATAGTGGGTATCAAAATCATAACCTGGCAGATCGACAAAGGCGGAAT
>JAGRMX010000544.1 GCA_020441025.1 Leptospiraceae bacterium | reverse complement strand
AGAATGAAGTTCAGAAAATGAGGCTTATCGATTGTTAAAGCCACAACGTCCGTTTCGGCGAAGACGTCGGCGCTGCGGGGCGTATCGTTAATCAACGACGCCTCGCCGAAGTACTCATAACTACCGTAACGTTTGGAATAACTGTTTTCTTCCGGCGCGCCCTCTTCTTCCATTCCGGCCACTTTTACGTTACCGGACATGATAATGAAAAACTTATCACCGGGCGTATTTTTCTCGATGATACGGGTACCGCGCGGATAATGCTCTTCTTCCACAATCTGAATAAAGTCTTTGGCTTTGCTGATGGGAAATTCGCGAAAAATATCCACGTTATTCAGCGCGTCCAACAGGCGAAACACGCCTTCCATTTTGGGCGGCGTAACCTCCGGATACAGGGTATTCTCAATGCCGAATCGGCACAGGGTCAATTTGGTTTCATCCGGAAAATTCTTTTTGGGAATATGGTAAACGTGCACGCGCTCCTGAATGTGCTCGGGTAACGTGTTCAGATAATCAATGCGCGTGTGCAGCGGAGGAGGCCCGGCTTCATGATAAATGATTTTATGATGCCAGGGAAAATCCAGCAGATCGATATAGCGGGTATCGGTCAGAATGCCTTTTTGATACAGGTCTTTAAAAATTTCGGGATCATTCAAATGGTCGGATGAATAGATAAAACTCTGATCCTCAAACGAAAATTCAAAACTCAAGCTGGGAATGGAATGCAGGGCATAATTGAATCTGAACTCGGCTCCGTTTATATAATAAGATTTGCCAATCACTACCGGCACAAAATCGAACAGAGTAAACAATTCTTTTGCGGGTATGCGCGTTAATGCGTTGTACTTACGAATAAAAGAGTGAATCACCGTTTCCGTGGTATATATTGTGATTTTGCCTTCTTCCAGAATTTTTTGGAACGTGCCCGCGTCATGATCCGCATGACAATGCGTAAGTAGAATGCTGTTAATGTGCTTGGGATTCACATTGGCCTGTCGCAACCACTCGGTGGAATTCACCGGCGGATCGACCATTATGCCCTGATGATCGATCCATAGAATGAAACCGCTGGTATTCTCTTCCGGATCGAACCCGGTGGACGGCCCCAGACAGGTAATGCCCAGCAGCGGAGGCTCGAACGGTTCCGGCAAACGCGCACCGGTGTCATAAATGATATTAAACCCGATTTCGCCGGGCACGTCCGTCTGTCGCTCCCACTTCGAATCGATCAGTTGAAAGGAATCCTCGTTTTTGGAAATGGTTATGTTATTGATACGCACCTGGTTTTCTTCATTGAAAAGCACAAAGCGCACATGATCATCCAGTCCGCGCCCGCCCATAAAATGCACAATTTCCGCCTTCATGTCGGGAAAACCGAACGCGTTTTCGCCTTCCACGTATTCGGAACTCAAATCCAGCTCATCCGGACCAAACAACGATTCTTTTAATACAATTGTAAATTGATCGCGTTGTTCACGGGTACAGACAATATAGGTTTTTTTCTTCCGAAAAAAGAAGTTCCAGTAAATGGGAAACTCCAGTTCCGCTACGGTAATGCCTTTGCGGGTATGGAAAAATTTATTGGGCAATACGAATATTTGCGGAGTTCCAAGCGGCAGGAACATGGTATCTTTAATGGTTTCGGGCGGTGAACCGAATTGTATATAACCGGCCGAAGTTTCTACAAGGTAACCGCCGCGCGGCAGAGTGGTATAGGGTTGGGTCAGTTCTAATTCCGGCATACTTATGTCCGTACCTGTATCGGTATTACTGAGAGCATAGACCATTATTCAGCAAGAAAAAAACCCGCCGGACAATCGATCGGAAGGCCCGCTCCGGTCAATTGTAAGCAAAGGAAGCCTCGAACTATCGCCCGAAAATCTCTTGTAAGCCTACCGCCTGGCAGACATCCAACTGTATGTTCTGTTATTTTGATCCCGGATCACGACAATCCAGAGTCGGCCCGCATCGCATCTGGCCCTGTCTGTTATTGTGCGGCCTGATACTCACGGCTCCCTTCGACACGCCGTTGAACGCCCGAACCACCGAACTCACAATCGCCGAATGCGAGGAATTCGCCCGCAAGGTAGAACAATCCGTGGCTCTCAGCGATCCGGCTTATTTAAATGATCATCTCGATTCGGCGGCTTTTGCCGATGCGGCCGTACCACAACATGTAAATGCGGAACGCCGGCAGGCCTTAATTCGGGAAATGCAATCTCGATTTCGTGCCGGGGAAACTCTTCTTCGCGGCATCGGGAATGGAACCTACCGATTTCTGCGCGCTTCACGGCAGCAGGAGCAATGGACGGTTCTCTTTCGACTGGTAGGCGAAGACGGCGCTCTGAATTATCATCGGTTTATTTTGCGCAAGTCCGGAAACGAAGTCTTATTCACCGACATATACATTTACTTAACCGGCGAAAATCTAAGCGAAACCATGGCGCGTTTTCTCGGACAGGACAGCGTTAATCCGGT
>JAGRMX010000543.1 GCA_020441025.1 Leptospiraceae bacterium | reverse complement strand
GTATCCGTTACGGTGGGATATCCCGGCAGCGTCAGCTCTCTATTGCAGCAATTCGGTCGCGCCGGTCGACGCAACCAGGAATCCCTTTCGGTGTTAATTGCCACATCGGACGGTACCGATCAATACCTTGCCACTCATCCCGACTATTTTTTGCATAAGAATCCGGAACAGGCCATGAGCAATCCGGATAACATTCTGATTGTAACCGATCATCTTAAATGCGCCGCGTTCGAGCTCCCATTCCGTGAAGGCGAGTCTTTCGGCTCATATCCCGCGGTGCAGGATATTCTGGAATTTCTGGCGGAAGGCGGCGTACTGAATCACAGCAATCAAAAGTTTCACTGGATGAGCGACGTGTATCCGGCCAACACGTTTTCGTTGCGCAGCGGACCCCGTGAGAATTTTGCTATTATCGATATTACGGAGAAGAATCGCGAAGAAGTGATCGGGGAAATTGATTTGTTTGCCGCGCCCACGACGGTGCATACCGACGCGATTTATATTCATCAGGGGAAGCAGTATTACGTTGAAGAATTGTTATGGGACGATTTGCAGGCCAGAGTGCGGCGTATCAATGTAGACTATTATACGGACGCTCAAGAAAAAATCGATCTTACGGTGCTGGATGAAGAACCAAGACCGGAACGAGGCGGACTGGAGATATATCGCGGAGAATTAATGCTCCGAATTAAAGCGGTTATGTTTAAGAAGCTTAAACTGGAAACGCATGAAAACCTGGGCTGGGGCGACATACATACGCCCGAAATCGAAATGCATACCCAGGCCGCCTGGTTGTTGCTGCCGGAGCGGCATGCCCTGCATTCCGTTTTTGCTCGTTCCGATACGGGCGGCGTACTGGCCGGTGTGGCCCATGTACTGGGTGTGGTCGCTCCGCTGTTTGTGCTATGCGATCCCAGAGACATTCGCTTCCGGTCCGAGGTGCGCATGACTGCATTTCGATTACCGGCGATCTATTTTTATGATGCATTTCCGGGCGGTCTGGAACTGAGTTTTCGAGTGCTGGATAATATCAATTCCATAGCACTTTCCGCCATGCAGTTAGTGCGAGAATGCCCCTGTGAATCCGGTTGTCCTTCTTGCGTCGGCCTGCCCGATACCGAGGTAGCCGTCAAAAGCCTCGTCTTAAGCTTTTTGGAAACACTTTCAGATTAGAACGGATTTTTATCTGTAACCTATAACGGTATCCGGAATCTAAAACAGTATTGTATCCTTTTTGCGGCCATTACGTATGAATACCAGAACCGGCAAGATCGGCCAATTGGCCGAAAATCGACTCTGGAGCAGTGTGTTCCTTGGAATTCTCTCGCTTGCGGTACTACTGCCAGGTACCGGGACACCGGAAGTTCTCGGACAGGGCGATGAAACCATGCACATCGCCACTATCGAACAAAGTCTCGTTCGCCAGTCGTATTTGATTCCCAGTCTGGAGCACGCTCCCAATTTTTATAAACCACCGCTGCTCTTCTGGATAAGCATGGCCAGTGCCGCGGTTGCCGGCGACGATCTGCTGGGTGTACGGTTGCCGTCCGTAATATTCGCGTTATTTGCGGTCATTCTGGTTTATCTGATGCTGCGCGACTTTCGAATGAATGCGATCATCGCGCTGATGATTGCCGTCGCTTACCTGTTCAGCCTGGCGGTTTTCAAATTCGGCCGTTTGCTCATGTTTGAGCAGGCCATGGCCCTGTCGGTGATTCTGATTTGTTTTTTCTTCGGCCGCTATTTGTTGAGCGGTAAACGTTTGTACGTGGTCCTGGCCGGAATCGTATCCGCCCTTTCATTTATGTACAAAGGTCCGATATTTCAGGTTTACAGCGGGCTTTTGTTATTGAGCTGGGCATTGGTACATCTTTTACGAGTAAAACCCAATCCATGGCGCTGGCCCGGTAAAAAGAAAATCCGCGAAATCCTGATAGTCGCAGTATTGTTTCATGTTCCTATGATTTTGCCGCTTATCTGGTTAGTATATTTGAGTACTGCT
The DNA here is from genome assembly GCA_020441025.1 of Leptospiraceae bacterium. Classification (GTDB taxonomy): domain Bacteria; phylum Spirochaetota; class Leptospiria; order Leptospirales; family Leptonemataceae; genus JAGRMX01. Next base: position 483 of record JAGRMX010000543.1, on the reverse strand, counting down.
TCATTGATGCAGGATGTAAGTGGATTCGATTGGATCGCTTATTTTTTCATAGCGGAAAACCTGGCCAAGTTTCGCGAATCGAATCAACCCGCCGGACGACTGTTGCAGGGATGGTTGTTGTACAGTCTGCCCTGGACGCCTATTTTAATCGTTATGGTAGTTGCGGCCTTTCGTACGTCCATCAGGACCAATCGTCAATTGGCCGGATGGATCTTTTTGATTTTTACGATCAACGTAACTCTGCTGCATCTCATCCCGCATCGCAAAGATCCATATTATGTAGTCCCATTTGTTCCGGCGTTGTTCGTAGCCATCGGCTTGCTGTTGAAATCACGTGTAATGTATTTTCATCGAGCGGCGCGACTGCAGCAGGTTTTTTTACTGATAGTATCGCTATTGTTCATAATGAGCGGCGTGTATTTTTATGCCGAGTGGTGGTTCTGGGTCGTCATTCCTATAGTTATTACGATTCAAATCGCGATT
>JAGRMX010000542.1 GCA_020441025.1 Leptospiraceae bacterium | reverse complement strand
ACATGGCCTCCGCATACACCGGTGGAATCTGAAATTTCCCGGCATTGACGGCGCGGACCTTATATACGAATTCACGCAACTCATCGGTAACCGGAGTAAACAGAATTATTCGATCTTCACGCATGTCCATGTGATCGGGCACCAGAGTGGATTGCATGGTGCCCAGCGGGAAGCGCCATCCGCCCTCCCGCCATTCGGAATCGCGTTCCTGGTCGGGGGACTGACGCAACAACGGTTCCAGACCACCGGGCAATAAATCGACAATGGAAACATTTTGGGTGATTTCATCGGCGCGGGCTCGCAGATGAATCGTCAGTTCGTCACCGACCCGCACATGTTGCGTACTCTGGCCATCCTTGCGAATGTCCCGATAAATCTGCATGCCCTGTTCGATATCCGCGCGGGGTGGCTGCACTGGAAAACCGGCCCGGGTCATTTGATAAAAATACAGCAGATTGCCGGAGTTATTGAATAGCAGCGATTTCGTACTATCGGGAAATTCAGAACGCGGAAACAACCTTCCGCGCATGCTGAGAGGTACGCTACGACCATCGTTCATCTGTGCCGAAACCGAGAGGCCGGCAATCAAACGGGGATCGCCCGCCAGAGCATCCAGGGCAAGTATACTCAACGCCGCCGATAAAGTCTGGAAGCGTTCCGGTACCGCAAGCGTACTCAGACGCCGCGCATCCAGGTCGGCGCGTTTATCAGGGAAGTGCATAGCCAGTACATACGCCAGCAATGCATTGTGGACCTCCGGAGTATAATAGTAGCCGGATTGTTCCGCTTCCCATTCCGGATCGAATTCCAGTTCCTCGATGAGATCTTCAGCGCGATCACTCTGTTTCAGCAGTTGATGGGATGCGGCCAGGAAGGCGGCGGTGATGTCCCGCTCCCACTCCAGATCGTGTTCCGAATGCGCTTCCCGCAATTCGCCGTGTAACTCGGTAAGAATATTCGTTGTGACCAATCCGCTGCGAGTCAGGACATACACCGCATACGCTGCCGCTCTAAAATCCGCAGGACTGGAGCCGGCAATTACACCGCGCGCCTGACGATTGAGTCCTTCCAGTGAGAGGGCCCGCATACGCTCGGGAACCGCGTGACCGCGCTCTTGCGCTTCCAGCACAAAATGCGCGGCATATACATTGAAAAAAGAATCAGAGTACAGACCCGGCGTCCAGTACGCGATTTCACCGTTTTCATTCTGTCGAGTGCGAATCGTATCCAGCGCGCGCTGTACTGTGGCGCGCGACGCATCGCCCGATACCATCAACTCGGGTTGATCGGCAAAAATCAGAGCCGGGAACGCACCGCTGATCAATTGTTCCGTGCATCCGTACGGATAATCTATCAAATAGCGTCCCAGTCCGCGCGCCGCACCCAGCGGTACGGCGGCCACGCTGACTTCATCGGTACGAAATGCTTCATACAATTCGGTCGTTGGAACTTCTGTTGTAATACTGCCGTTTCGCAGAGTGCCACCCTTTACCTGTAGAGTGTAAATGGTGGTCGGCCGCACACTCATGGAAAGCGGTATCTGCGTTGAGCGCACCCCGTCCGTTACCCGAAAAATTAAATCGACATTGCCCGGTTCATCCAGGGCGGAAAGCGCGAAACGGACGGTTTGCTCGGCACCCGAATCGAGCCGTATGGTTTTGCGTAGTTCCGACACAACGTTGGCCGGACCGCTGACTTCCAGATCCACCGTGAGGGATACGGGTTGGGCAATATCCTGGCGCGTATTCACCACGGAAACGGTCGCTTCAAATTGATCGCCGGGCGCCGCAAAAAGAGGCGCATTCGGATTCAGGACATACGGATGATTTATGCGTGTGCCTGTCATGGTGCTGCCGACAGTTTGTGGAGAAACCGCCACCGCCATGACCCGCAAACTGCCGTTAAAATGAGCCGGCACATCATAGTACACCGTCTGCCAACCCGGTCCCGCATTCAGAATGCCGCTCCAGAAGGCCACCGGTTCCTGTTGACGGCGCTTAAACGGATTCACCTGACTGGCCGGATCGATGTCGCTGCCGCCACCGGGCGCGGCCACCTGCCGCACAACAGAGTATTCCGGCAAAATTAAATCTACAATTTGTGAAGTGGTCACACTCAGAGCGCGTTTGCGAAAAAAATACGCCAGCGGGTCGGGCGTGGTGTATCGTCCTACTTGCAGAATACCCTCATCCACCGCGTACACCACAATGCGACCGGCGCGACTGGTGCGAAATCGTATGGGGATGCGCTGACCGGGTTCCATCTTTTCCGGAACCGACAACGTGATTTGATTTTCGCGGCCGGCGCGACTGATGGAAAACGGCTGCGTGTTATACGACAGGGGGCTACTGAAAATTTCCGGCGAATCGGGTGAACGGATAAAGGTTACACTGACGTACGCGTTGCCTTCCACACCGGCGGGAACCTGAATTGATTGTACACTGGACTGGGTGCGCGCGAGAAACCATTTATGCGTATAAACTCGAT
>JAGRMX010000541.1 GCA_020441025.1 Leptospiraceae bacterium | reverse complement strand
CACTTGCTTTCATTTTGAAATATTAATTTGTTCTCAACGCATGTTTATTATTGATATTATGGTCATCAGACCGCATGAAATGATAGGGGCGCAAGAAAAATAGCCTGTGCATCGGGCGAAAATGCGATGAATGCGGTGGATGCGGTGGATGCGGTGGATGCGGCTGGAAATCAAAAAGTGTAAATAATTTAAGAATCAGAGAATGCACGGCGCGTAGAGTCCTTGACTTCAACGCAATGTGCTTCTTCTTGATGGTATGCGGTGGTATATATTAAGAAGACGAATTGTTGCCATTGTGCTTGTATTCAGCGGCGCTACGGCCTGTGCCCCTCACGAAATGGACTGCATTGATCCGGCCTGCGAGCTTACAATTTTATATCTGCTCAGCTATTTTGAGCTCGGTCGTTTTGTGGCCGTAGGAGACAACGGTCATGTGCGCTATTCGCAGGATGCTATTCAGTGGACGGCCGCTACGAACGGAACGACCGGCTTGCAGTTTAACGACGTAGCCTATGGCAAGGGGCTGTATGTTGCCGTGGGAGTTTCCGGTTTGATTGCCATATCTGAGAAAGGGGAAAGCTGGCTGACAGTCACGTCGGTTATAACGTCCAATAATCTGATCGGCATCACCTACAATAATGGCAGCTTTGTTACCGTGGGGCAAAACGGTGAGGTCATGGTTTCTGAGGATGGCCAGAGCTGGCAACAGACCGGTCCGGGTGGAGCCAATAATAATTTACAGGATGTTATCTTTGGGAATGATAAGTTTGTAACCACCGGGGCATTGGTAGCGGCACCCAAAACATATTCTTCCCCGGACGGATATGCCTGGACGGAAGCGACTAACGCAGTCGCCAATCCGCTCTTTGATGTCAGCTATTGTGGCGGCTACTTTATTGCGGTCGGGAATAGCGGAGACTATCAAACATCCGCGGATGGAATTAACTGGAACGCCGGATCGCAGGGTGGTAACTGGAAAGGGGTGGCCTGTACCGGTAATACAATAGTGGGGGTAGCGGGCGGTGTTATTCAATACACGGTGAACGGCGGCGGCAATTGGACTACCGATTCAATAACGGCCAGCGTACTCAACGATGTTATCTACGCCGACAATCAGTTTGTCGTAGTCGGTTATAACGGCGAAATCTGGCGCTCGATAAGCGGCGCGCCGGGCACCTGGCAAAATGTAAGTCCGGGTGGAGACCGATTGGATGATCTGACATTCGCCGAATTCTACATTCCATTGCAAGAAAGTCCGCTCTAAATAATAGTTGAGCTTTACGACCGCCGAACACAGGTTCAGTCCATGGCGGTGTGTGCAATCATCTGTCGGTCGGATTTTTGAAGCAGTATTCCGATCGATTTGATCTGTCCGTTCCGCTTCCGTCTGGAGTAATATATGAGTCTTACCGAACAGGGCGACGCCTGGGAGTGGCGGCGATCACGATTCATTCTGCTGACCTTTCCGTTTGGATTTTTTAGCTGTCTGGCCTTTTGGTACGTCGGAATACGCGCTCGCAAGCTGACCTGGTTGTTTATGGGTTGGGTGTATTTTTTGCTGATTTATTTTCCGGCTTATTATTTGCATGCTCACCAGCAATATCCGGGCGAATATGACGTGTATGCCGCCGTAGTTTTCGGTTGCGGCTGGCTGCTATCCATTGCACATGCCTTCGCCATTCGAAAAAAATATTTACTCAGATTGGAAGCGCGCTCCATTAAAAAGGCGCGTCGCACCGGTTACATGCGGGCGGAAACGCAGGCCGACTTCGGATTGGCGGATACTCGCGTGGATGAAGTGCTGGTGCGTTTTGCGGAAGACGATGTGACCGTAAAACTCTGTCGCTATCTTTCGGGCGTGTTACCTTTAGCGCCGGATTTCCAGTACTATTATAGCATGGCCGACGCTCTGCAACGCACCGCACCTGGTGCACGGAACGACGGCGAGACTTTAAAGCGCGCGCGGCAACTGGCCGTCAATCCGGCGAGTCGGCGCGCGTTAAAAGTAGCCCGCGGTCTGGACATGGCCGATTCGGGCCTCGGAGTGTACACCGGGTTTAAGAATGTCTATGCGCATATTAAGGATCGGCCCGGTGTACGTACCTTCGAAGCCGATCCGCAGCAGGCGATTGATGCCGTGTTGAAAGCCGTCGGAATCGCGTACATGATTGCGACGCTCTTTGCGCATAAAAATACTCTGTCCGAGAAAGTGCAGGCCTTCTGGGATTTACCCGCCGGTCGGGAAATGTTATTGTACTATGCCGCCATTGAGATTGCCATTCCGTTCACGGACAATCTGCTGGAATCGGGCGGTAATCTTATGAGCCGTCTGGTGGAATCGCGGGCGGCGGCGGTCGAAGAACGCTTTCAGGCTTTCGCGGAAAACCCTTCTATGGAAGAAGTGCGCGGTATCATGGGCTTGCTTTCAGCGCGCATAGATCAACTGCTGGGTGAAATGATCACGTCGCTGGATCATATTCGCACACGCGTGCAGGCTTTTGTGC
>JAGRMX010000540.1 GCA_020441025.1 Leptospiraceae bacterium | reverse complement strand
GTCCAGCAGCCCGACCCGGGACCAGATTTGCCGCACTTCCACAGCCGGGTTGAACGCGAAAACACCCACATGACGAATTTCAGGATATTTCAGTCGGATCTCATGGATCTGAAGCCGGGCCGCATCGGCCGAAACCCGGCGGGCACTGCGGGGTGAAAAGATCCAGCCCATATAGTCCGGCCTCTGGGCCGCTACCCGCAGACTGTCGCCCAGGTACACATTCCCGCATATTTTGACGCGGTAGCCGTTTATTTGCGACCGATTCCTCATTGGCGACTGCAATTGGTGATTCCTTTTAGCGCCGGGGCCGTTCTGCTTCAGATTTCGGACTGAGCCGCTTCCAGACTTCCAGAGTTAAGTTCTTGAGTTTCGCGGGCCACCAGAAAATATCGATAAACTATCGGGAGGATATGTGGCCGAATCACCGCACAGCTTTGATATTTCCGGTCTGGAAGCCGAAATTGAACAAAAACTACGCGCATTGACCGTCCGCGAGGGCCAGACCGATCCGGCATTGATTCGATTGCGCCGTCAGTTTCAGACCAGAGTGCTGCGCAGTGGTTCTTTCCGGCGGCGCCCCATCCGGATCCATGCCCGCAACCGATTGACCCGTCGTGACGGCTGCTACGTCTCGCCGGATCAACTGGCGCATTATTTAAGCATGCATGCCTCCCGATTGCCGGCAGAGTCTTTTCGGGCGATCAATGAAATCCTGTTGTTGCCGCAGTTGATTGCCAGTGAGTCCAGCCTGTTGACCCATATTTACGTACCGGCTCGAAGAATTCTGGCCATGTATTTGTATCCCCGCCGTTTCAATCGCGTGGAATATTCAGGAGCGCAGAAGTCGAATCATTCCAGGATGGAATCCGATCGTATGCCCGTTACCGGACTGTTCGGCACGGTGCTGCACGCGCTGGCCGCTCTGGAAGGCAGTGAACAAAATCTGCATAAGTTTATCATCCCGACATCCGCATTGAGCCCGGCTGACATGGACGACCTGGAACATATCCACGACCTGTACGCCGGCGCGGCAGATCTGTAAATTTACGGGCCGTGCTCTGCACAGCGCAACCGGCTCCAATATTGGCATGTCCGCAATAAACACATCCAGAAGTTTTTCCGAACCGGTCATGGCCGCAGTTTTGGGTCGAGCCGAATTGGAACAGATCTACAGGGATGAATCGGCCAATCGCGATGCTCAACGACGTATGGAAAAGGCCTATTTAACCGATGCTTACAATCTTCCCGAAGAACAGGTCGTGGCATTGGAGCAGGTACATGGCGCCACATATCGAGAGATCGATCGTCGGGAACTGGGGCAAAATCGAAATCATATATTTTTTGCGCAGGGTGACGCTTTACTGACCGCCGATGCGTCCGTATTGCTGTGTATTCGGACCGCCGATTGTTTGCCCGTGTTTTTAGATTTACGTGCGTCAGATGTAGACGACGGCGCTCCGCTGATCGGGTTGATTCATGCCGGCTGGCGGGGATTGGCTGCGGGAGTTGTGCGGTCCACGGTCAATCGAGCCATTGATATCATGAGCCGCCGATCCAATCGACTGGAATTGGTCTTTGCTTTCGGACCGTGCATCGAAGCCGATCGTTATGAAGTGGGCGGTGAGGTAATTGAACATTTTGAGGATTATGTGCCCGCCAATCGCCCGGGGCATTTTTTTTTGGATTTACAGGCGGCCGCGCTACGACAATTGCAAGCCGCCCTTCAGCACCCGCATGTTTCGATTGAAACCCGACGGATTACGACCCTGGAAGCTGGTACTCTGAACGGGAATGACCGATACTATTCACACAGGGCGGGTGACACCGGGCGTAACCTGAATATAATGATGATTGAATCGACTGCGAGCCGAGGCCGATCATAGACAATCGGCATCGAACAATTAGAGAGCTTATGGATACACGCGACCCGAACGAACGAGAATTACTGGAATACAATCGTAAGTTTAAAAAAGCGGTTCTTGATGTGGTGTTTCATCACGCGGAAACCTTTTATGTTCATTGCATGCCCAACGCGGAATTACAACTGGGGCGACGCGGTTTGTTGGATCGGGAAAAGAATGAAGGCATTATCCTGGTTTTCGGCCCCTACAGCACGCGCAACTTGAGCTGGGATGATCGCTTTATTTATTGCGAGTTGCAGTTCAATCGCTGGGAAAACGTACAGATTCCATTCGAATGCATTGCTCGTATTTTTGATAAAAGCGGCCAGGTCATCATGCAATGGGCCACCATGACCGCCGGTGAAGAAGGCGATTCGACCGGAAGCATCGCACCGGCCACGCCGACTCTGGGCCGTCCCCTGTCCGAAACCGATTCCATCGGCAGCGTTACGCCCCCACCCGAAAAAACCGGCGATGCACCGGCCGACGAACCGAAAGACTCGCGCGTCATTGAAGTCGATTTTCGAAAGAAAAAACGTTAAGCTCGCCCGGTATGCGCGCATTTAAACACAGATTTCCGGAACGCAGAGTTTCCGCCGTCGACA
>JAGRMX010000053.1 GCA_020441025.1 Leptospiraceae bacterium | reverse complement strand
ACGCACCTTTCTGCGCGAGTTTGAAGCGGTGCCCGGAATGGCCGCCGTATACCGGGAGTGGCAACGACGCGGTTACGCATTTCACTATGTATCCGGTTCTCCCTGGCAGTTGTATCCGCCTTTACTGGAATTCATGCAGGCCGCCGGTTTCCCCGTAGGCAGTTTTCATTTGCGAATGTTTCGCCTGAAAGGCCATTCCGTGCTGGATTTTATACGATCCGACGGATTGGAATACAAAAGTCCGGCCATCACCGATCTATTGCAGACGTATCCCGATCGGCGTTTTATTCTGGTGGGCGATTCGGGCGAGCAGGATCCGGAGGTATATGCCCGCATAGCACATCAGTTTCCCGATCAGGTAAAGGCCATTTTTATTCGGGACGTAACCGGCGAACAGGTATCACACACGCGCTACCGGAATCTGGCCATACCGGCCCACATTCCTTTACGCGTATTTCAGGAAGCAGGCGTATTGCAGTCTTTACGAATAACCGGCCTTTAAAGCATTTTTACGGCGTATGAATCGCATTTCACCCGTCATATGTAAAGTCAGTAGTGCCGGAAGTACAATGTAATTTTACTTTTTGTCGCGTATTTATCTGCAAAACAATCGAGCGAATCGGTTATTTCCATGGGGGAGCAAAACCGCTTGCATGATACGCATGAAATCCACGAATGGAAAGTTAACCGGAAGAGTAGCAACGGAATGCGATTGGAGATACATACACAGGACGCCGGCCGATTCCATGTGATTCAGCTGCGCGGAAAAGTAGATCTGTATACGTCGCGGGAATTGAAAAGTCTGCTATCCGGCCATATAAACGGCAGCCGGCCGGGCATCGTTATTGACATGGCAGCCGTCACCTATATTGATTCACCGGGGCTCGGGGTTCTTATACAGGCGAACAACCATATTCGTGAAGCCCATGGTCGTTTGATTCTGGCCCATGTTCCGGAAACCATCCGGCGGGTTTTTCAGCTCACCAAGCTGGAACATGTATTCGAGTTTGAACCGAATGTTGACAGCGCCATTCAAAGTTTGCAATCCGCCGGACAAACCTGATTCGCGTCGGAACAACGCACTCCATCTCCGACCGGCTCCTATCCGCTTCCGATCTTCCGCACGAATGCGATCTTTCTTATTTACCAAATTGTTACTGCTCTGTCCGATTTTATTGTCTGCCTGTAGCGAGTATGATGTTCCGGCGCTGTGGTTATTGCCGCCCACGACCACCGAATTGACCGGTAATGTGCGCACCGGCCTGGTAAGTATGAGCAGCGCCACCATGCAGGTAAGTTTTTCGGCGGTGGATTACAATCGCTCGGCGGTGTTCTGTCATTTCATGACCGATACGTCCGTTGCACAATTTCTGCCCACCTGCGCTCTGACTTCCGCAAGCACTTTGACCATCACCGCATTCCGATCCAACCCGAACGTTACGGTACGCTATTACGTCGTACAATTTCCGACGGGTACGGTCGTGCAACGCGGCAATGTCAATTTACAGGCCGGCGGTCCCAACCCGCATACCGTAGCGGTGGATACGAACACCTATTTGCAGAGTCAAACCCTGCCCATAGGCGAGACACGCATGGACACGGCCACTTCCAATGAAGACGAGGACTTCACTCCGATTGTGCGCGCCGACGCAACCAACCTGAGTGTGTTTCGCGGCGGCCAGGATTATACGGCTCACCTGGAATGGCAGACGGTCACATTCGAATCGGGCGCGGTCACAATGAAAAGCGATGTCAACTTAAACGTCACACAATCCACAACCTGGAATGGAGCCGTCAGCGATCTCACCAATACCTGGTTTATGCTGAATTCCTTCCCCAACACCGATGGTGTGGGCCTCGAGGAAGAATATTTTTATTATGCCACGCTGAACAGCAATGGAGATATTACGGCCATTCGTTCCAGCCCCGGAAGCAATTCGAGCAGTCTGCGTTATTATGCGGTTACCACCCGCGGTCAATATCGCATTTCCTCGGGTATAATCGACTTTGACGGCGGTGATACGGCGGCCACCAGCAAAACAACGACCATCGATAAACTTTTATACACACCCAGTTGCTTTGTATTACTTACCTCATTGGTAGACGGTCAGACCAGTTCGGATGCGCGCCAGTTCGGCGAGTTTATTCCCACGTTAAACGGACAGCAGCTGACGGTGCAACGTTACGGTAATTTGTTCCGTCGAGCTACGGTGGCCTATCAGGTCATTGAAGTACCGGACGGTTGATTGGAGAGTGTGCTCATTTCTTAAGACCCATTGAACTCCTCAATATGAGCATATCCGCTGACAATACTTTCGATACGGCCCATTCGATTCGGATCATACGCAATGGTACCCGTCGCGCATTCGTTCTGACTTTGAGTCTGTTGGCTCCGGCTATTATTCTGGCGGACAGTGACCGGGGTCGATGTCAATCGGGAGATTGTTACAATGGTCGCGGAGTGTACGTGTGGAGTGACGGCGGTCGATTGGAATCGGAATTTCAACGGGGCGCGCCCATTGGAAATATTCAATACAGGGAACCGGGCGGTGCGTTTCTTAATACTCACCTGGTAAATGGTAAAGCGCAAGGGCCGTCCGAATACCGATCGCGTACAGGTGAAACGTATTCCGGCGTACTGCACAAGCATATCCGCCATGGCAACGGTACAATCACGTTCGCCGGCAACCGGGGTTCATATCAAGGCGATTTTCAAAACAATCAGGCGCACGGCTCGGGCACCTATACCACTCAAGACGGCGGGATCATAACGGGTCGGTTTCAGGCGAATCGAGCGCATGGGAACATCCGCGCTACAATGCGCGGTGTGACTTTCGATGGTCTCACATCAGAGGGGCTGGCTAACGGTGCGGGCGAAGTACGCCTGTCCAACGGCGATTCCATTCATTCGCAATTTGAATCGGGTCAAATCGCTGCGACGGGTCGCATTGCTTTTGCCAATGGCGCCGAATATCAGGGCGACATGCTGTTGGGCCGACCGCACGGCACGGGAACTCTACGCACCGGTCAGGGCGATGTACTTTCCGGCGAGTTTCGGCATGGTTTATTTTTTGGAGAAGGACAACTCCGTTTTTCAAACGGCGGAGAGTATAACGGACAGTTTCAGCAAGGCCGATTCCACGGCCAGGGCAAGCTGGAATTTCCCGGCGGGGACCGATTTGAGGGTCGGTTCGAAGGGGGCAAAATGCAGGGCCGGGGAACGTACACCTTCGCCAACGGCATGCAATACATCGGTCAATTTCAGGACGGTCTGTTTCATGGTCAGGGGGAATTAAAACTCAGCGCCGGTTCCTACTATCGCGGTGAATTTCAACGTGGTCGCAAGCACGGCCAGGGAGAATTGCGACTTTCGAGCGGGTTACTGCTAAAAGGCCGGTTTGAAAACGATCGATTTACGGGGCAGCATGAGTAAAGACGCACAACCGCAGCAATCGAATGATTCGAATCATTCGAGTCAATTTGGGCAATCGGAACAATCCGGGCAACGCGCAGTCGGAAAAACCCAACCTACCGGCGGCCATCGGAAGCTGGCCTATCAGATTGGATTCCTGTATACCATTCTGGCCATGGCCAACATCATTTTTTTCTCCGCAGTTATATTCGAAAATCAAACCGACTTGCTGAGCAACAGTTTTCGCTACCAGGCCGACAACATCGCCCAGGCGATCATGCAACGACTTTCGGAAGTAAGCATCACACCCGACAATTCGGCGGCGCATGAATTACTGGCCGGTGAACTGGCGGTGTATGACACACCCTATCTGTATATTCTGGGAGCGGACGCCGCCGTCTGGTACGCCCACAGTACACCCGATAGCTCCCCGCCGGAAATCGACACCGAACGTCTGCGAGAACTGATCTTCCAATTACGCGGTGAAGAAAGCCTCATCTTTGCGCGGTATCACCTTGAATTGAATGAAGACGATTTTTCAATTCGGATGCTTGTGCCCTTGAACGCGCATCCGGCCGCGTTCGTTTATACCACTTTGAGTTTACAATCGATGCGTGATCGGTTGAATGAAATATACATCCAGATGGCCATTGCGGTTATATGGAGCGTCATCTTCCACGCCGTATTCGCGCTATTCTTGTACCGACTCATTTTTCGCCGTCTGGACATGCTGAAAGCCGCCAGTCGCGAGTTGGCTGCCGGTCACCTGGAATCCCGGGCCGATTGGGAACGAAAAAGACATGATGAACTGGACGAACTGGGCGACACATTCAACTACATGAGTCGTAGCATTCAGCAGAATGTGGAACGAATCAGTAACTTAAACCGGGAGATTCAGGCCGAACTGGAAATCGGCAAGGATGTTCAACAACTGGTTATCGGTAAAGAAACCGCCTATGACGATATGCAGCCGGCCGTTTACTATCGGCCGTTGCGCGAGGTCAGCGGAGATGTGTTTAAGTTTTACAATCGCAAACGCAACCAGCGCGCGCTGTTTTTCGCGGATGCCACCGGGCATGGCGTATCCGCCGCTTTGATTACATCGTTAATGATTCAAACCATGGATCATATGATTCGAGACGGACGCACTCCGGCGGAGCTGATTCGGGAATTGAACGATCGGTTGGAACAACGTCTGCGGGGCGCCTATTTTTCCACCTGCGTGTTGATGTACTTTCATAAGAATAAAATTGAAATATGCAACGCCGGACACCTGCCCGTATATTTTATTCCGACTGCCGGGAATTATACCACTGTAGAATCGTCCGGACCGCCGGTAGGTTTGATGCACGGCTTCACATACGAAAACGAATCCGTAAAGGTCAAATCCGGCGACCGCATATTTATTTTCACCGACGGATTGACCGATTGCATGGACGCGGAAGAACGCGAGTATTCCCTGGAACGCGCGCGGGACATGATTCTAAAACACCGCCGTGCCGGCACCCATAAGATTGCCGAATACTTACAAAAGGATTTTGAAAGTCACACCACCGAATACATCGACGACGTTACCTTCATGCTGCTGGAAGTTCCGTAGTGAGTCGCTGGCGCTATCCGGGAATCATAGCGGGCCTCGTTCTGCTGTTTGTGTGTTGCATGCAGGCGATTGTCAGCGTAAAGATTTACGAATTGCGCATGCGCATTTCGCAAAATCGCATATTGAATTTTGAATTGTCATCCAGCGTACTGCGCGAACGATTCTTAGATCGAGAGTTCGGCGACCGGGAGAATCTCACCCGGGAAGCCCGGCGTAACGTAATCGAATCAACCATTTTGAACGAAGCCGACGATGAATCTTTGCGACCCGTGTGGATCGACTACGTGGGCCTGTTCGTGGTGAACACGGTGCGTTGGCTTTCGTTTAAACCGGCGCTGGCGTTGATTCATGATCGGGAAGTGTTGCTACGCCTGCGTTTCGCGTTTTATATGGAACGGAAGAAGCGCTATCAACAGGCCGCAGGTCAGTATCGTAAACTGGCGCGCATGGGCAGCGACGGGAATCCGCAGACCGCCGGATTCATCGACCTGCATTACGGTTTCTGTCTGGCCATGGCCGGTGAACACAATCACGCCGCCCGCCGCTTACAACTGGTCATCAAGCGCTACCCGGGAACGCATTATGCGCAAACCGCCGCCATCATCCTGGGTTTGCTGGAAGAACATCGACGTAAGTCGGCGGTTATTGCCGACCGCGATCTTACCGATCTGGAAAAAGCCCGCCTGTTCTATGAACAAAAAATGTATCGAGACGCGCTCGATTATTTCAATCGCTATGAGCACCTGCTTGATCCGGATTTACAGCGCAAGGCCCGCAGCCTGGAAGAGACCGGCGATATCAAAGCCGCCACGGATTTATACAACCGACTGGTGAATCAAAGTGACGACTCGGACATCGTACGCGATTCGAATCGTCGTTTGTTGATGATCGGGCATTTTTATGGCGGCGGGCGAGAACTGGCGGACGAATCCGAGGCCCGCGGCCGACGCATCGGCGACGGCAGCACCATGGATACGGTACGCACCACGGCACAGAACTCACGGGAGGATTATATTCTGACCGAATTGAAAGACATTGAAACCATCGCCCGGGAAAACGACATTGATCTGGAAGAACTGGAAGATTTGCGTCAGGAACTGGTTGAAACTGTGGCTGTAGAAAACGATCTGACCCGACCGTTGCGTCGACCGGAATTTCCCGCCCCCGCCCGACCGCCGGAGGTCCCGTTGTTCAGCGCGCAACAGTGGCAGGCGATTGAAAGCATGCAGCGCAACGGCCTGTATCCGTTAAAACAGCCAGACATTCGCGGCATTGCTCTACCGCGTGAAACGGTCGTGCAGGCCGTTACCGGAGTTCCGTTTCAACTGGAATTGCGCAACGGCCGGCAGGTGCAGGGCTCGTATGCCCGCTTTGAATCCACCGGGTTGCTGGTGCACACCGAATCCCTGCGAGTGCGGGTGCCCTATTTCGAAATTACGGGTCTTTCCGTGGAAACCACTCAGGCTACCTTCCGACTGCATTTCAAAGATGAAAGCGTCCGGGATGTGCGTATCCGTGAGTTCAGTCGAACCGGTTTGAAAGTACTGGTCGGTAATCAGCCCCGTGAATACCGGTACACAGAATTGAATGTACTCAGCGTTCCCTGAAAGTAACTCTTATTATTTAAATGCAGACCGGACGCCCGAGCGCCGATGGTCCGTTATATCAAATCGTGCGTTTCGTATGATCCGTACGATGATGCAATTGCCGATCCGAATGATGATCCGATGGCCCGCCGTAGTTCTGTCTGTGCTATTCATGAGCACCGCTCTAACGGCGGACGTGCTTATTCTGAAAAATGGTAGCATCATCGAAGGCGAGTATGTCAATGAAGACCGCAACGAAATTTTATTTCGCGTTCAGGAAAGTGAAAAATATTTCCCGGTTGATACGATTCAAGAAATAAAGCTGTCCTATGACGGTGCATCCGCCTGCTATCGATTGATAAGCACAGCACAAATACAATGCGCCGACCGACTGTATCTGTATTCCGAACAGACGCTGTACTTCGCCCGCGCGCCTCAATTTGTCGAAATATACGAGGTACCCATAACTCAAGTTGCGGCTTTGAAAATCGAACGCAATTCGACCGACCGCAACATGGCCGACTATCTACCGCTGGAACAGACGATTGAATTACAACTGGTGGGTGAAACACGGACCAGAGTGGTGATCGTACGCAGCGTCGAAGCAAGTCGGATATCGGTTGCGGATAGTACTTCGGGCCGACTGAGTGCCATAGCGCCCGATAGCATTGAGCGCATAGTATACCCGCCGGGCGGAATGGCGGCGCTGCAACCGGATAACGAAATCCCATCGGAGCGGCATGCCTATGCATTTCATCCGGTCGATCTTTTTCCCGGCGTGCATCGCTTGCGAGCGGGCGATTACTGGTCCGGAGCGGGCCTGGCGGGCGTCTTCAGCCTGGCATTGACACGCGCGTACCTCGAAAAGCGCGCCGCCGATCAAACCGCCAGGGACGCGGCGCAGGATCTCAGCGTTTTCATTTTATTGAATCGCAGTTATGAACACAAGTTTACCCGACACCAACGCAATCAACGTAACGCCGGTTATCTGGCTCTGGCCGTGTACTGCATTCACCTTATCGATTTATGGGCCTTCAATTCGTCAACATCCAATACGGACGACGAAAGCACTTACCAGGGCGAAGAGCGTAACGGATTCTTTTTGAATGTGGATTTTACCGCAGGCGACGCATGGATGTATGATCCGTTTAAGCGCCTGCATGCTACCCGCTTCACAACTGGAATCCCGGTCGAGCGGGCGTACGCCGAAGTGCATTATCAGGGCGGTTTTATATATCGATTTTAGGAAAAGAGCAGATTAGGAGTATTTCCGCAGACATCAACAACACATAATACGAACTGCTACTTAACCTTGCGGGAACGCGATTTGCGTTGCGGAAAGATGGTCGCTTCGTCGGTGGTCATGGATAGGCCGGGAGCGGCAAATCCATAGCTGACCTGTCCCTGCATTTCATCCAGAATCTCATGCTCCAGATTCGACAAACGTTGCTGGCACCGCTCGCATTCCGCTATATGCGCGCGTAGCGACCGCTCCAGCTCACGCCCGAGATTGTAGTTCATTAAATCTCTGACCGGGGGACAACTCACGTAATTAGAATATCGTCCGCCGTACCTGAAATCGTGCATGTTTTTTCCAACGCATCGAACGCGTATGCGACGCTCCAATCTGAAACACCGGCAGAATTTCGCCATTCTACCGGTGTCAACGGGCGAAATGTTCGCGATAGTCCCCGCTGTGCGCTTCCAGAGAACCGCTTACAGAGAACCGCTTACAGATTCAGATCGTACGAAACCGCAACAAAGAACATGCCTTTCTTCTGGGAAATCGATTCCTCGTAGAAGATATAATCCGTAATAAACTCTTCCACGATGGTATTGGCCTGGAATCGTCCGCCGGAGTAAATCAGAGGCAGACCGAAATAACCCGGATAACTCTGCTTCAGGGTTTCCTCGCGCACGCCGGTCTGGATGTGCAGTTCGGGTGTAATGTCATACTGAATCCCCAGCATCCAGCGTTGAATGTCGATTGTATAACCCGACTCGGCATTTTCGTACGCAAGCACGGCGGTGTTTCCGGAAAAACCCAGAGTCGTGCGTTCCATGTTCATGTTGCCGTCCCAGCCGGCCAGACCGACGGTCGAAATATAATCGCCGATGATGGACAGTTGATCCATTACATAGAACTGTACCTCCAGTCCCAGATAGGTACCGCTGGCACTGGCGTAAAACGGCGAATCCAGTGAAATCCCCAGGGTGCCGTTGCCGATGCTGAATTCGCTATAGTTAAACTCTTTGAAGTGCTGCCGATACCCCACCCGCGGAGTAACATACAGCGTATCCGGCACTACCGGATATCGATAACCGACCTCGCCTTCCCAGTCGGTGGTTTTATAATCTTCCAGCTCCGCCAGGTACAGGGCCGGCGCCAGTGTCAGACCGGCGTACTCATAATCCGGCTGGTAACGAATGTAGTTACCACCCAGCACCAGATCGCCCGGACCGACATCTTCAATAAAGTACTGCAATCCGAGCGGATAGATCGTGTCGGTATGCTTATTGTTCCACTCCAGATCATAGCGACTCAAATTCGTGCCCAGCAACAGGTCATCTTTAAAAAATCGATCTTCCAGTTCCGGCTCCAGATTGCCCGGCCAGTAACCTACATTGATCCGCAGTTTGTCCGCGGCCAATCCGTTGGCAGCGAAAGAAATGGCCGCCAGTAGTATTCCCGACAGTATCCATTTATTATGTTTCATTTATAAGCCTCCAGGTATGCATGCTCCTGATTTCTTTAGACGTTTTATCCGTATATATTTCCAACCGGATTGGCAACTTATGGCGAAATCCACCGTTTCGTGCCCGCCGGTATAGAGCAGCTATTCATCGGACCGTATGTTCTAAGGCCGACGACATGTAAATTAACGAAATTATAAGGCCGGCATAAAAGGCGGCCCGGGAGCTGCATTTGGTATGGATAATATAATAATCCCGGCTGCTGACTGCTACTTAACGGCTGTTAGCGACTACAGGACGACGCCAACACTAATAGTCCATATTCGGTTGCTTCAATTCAGGGCATTGTGAATAGTCAGATGCTGAGAAAGCGAATCAACATATCCACGACCATCCAGAGGATTAGAATCAACTGTACGCTATAAAACGTAAATCGAATCGTTACCGCCAATGCGGAAGTGGAAATAAAATGCAGAACGCTCTGAGCGATGCGCGCCGCCAGTACTATCAACGCCACCCGGTCGCTCACACCGGTAATATCCAGAATCAGCGCCATTACAAAAACCAATCCGAAAAAGGGCAGGTTTTCCACGCAGTTGGCATGTGCCCGCAGCATGCGTCGATACCAATCGGGCCCATGTTTTTCATCCGCCGGGAAGGCGTTGATCTTGCTGGCGCCCGAAAATACCCGCACAGACCGCCAGCCGATGATCATTAAATTAATACTGATGGTCCAGAGTACGAAGCCCAGTATGGCGATTACCGTCGGATTATCCGCGGCGGGAATGGTAACCAGTTGTAGCAGAATGGTTTGCATGAAGCGCACCTCAATTTACGATTCGTTTATTGTGTTATGAATAGTTAATCAACTGAATTCCGGACGACGCTTTTCACGGAACGCGGCGACCATTTCTCTTAAATCTTTACTATCTATAAACGCCGTGTTCCAGAGCGCCACTTCCCGCAGACCGTCTTCCAGCGAGTGATCCTGGATATAATTCAACACCTGCTTGGTGCCCCGGACGGCAATTGAAGGATTCGCGGCGATTTCGGCCGCCAGTTTGCGCGCCTCCAGTAACAGCGTATCCGCATCGGGATACACGGCGCTGACCAATCCCATGGTTTGAGCTTCGGAGGCTTTAAAATCCCGACCGGTATAGGCCATCAAACGGGTATTGCCCATACCGATGATTCCCGGTAGACGATTCAGGCTGCCCATGTCCGCCACAATAGCCACCCGGGCTTCCCGCAGTGAAAACGAAGCGTCCTCACTGGCCAACCGAATATCACAGGCGGCAATCAAATCCAGCCCGCCGCCGATGCAATGTCGATGCACGGCGGCAATATACACATTTCGACCGGCAGCCATACGATTCATACCGGCCTGCATACGCAAAATCATGGCCAGCAACTCTTCCCGGGCATCGGCCGAATCGGCGCCGATCACATCGCGATGTTTTTCAAAAAAGTCGACGATATCGAGTCCCGTGGAAAAAGACTTACCGCGAGCGGCCACGACCACGCAGCGCACCTGCGGATCGGCTTCCAGTTCGTCGACGATGCCCGGCAGCCCGAACCAGAAATCGCCGTTCATGGCGTTGCGCGCTTCCGGTCGATTTAAGAACAAAGTCGCGATTTTCCGATCGCGATCATATTCCACTTCAAAAAACGGATACTGGGACATGCACTCTTCCTCCCGAATTCCCGGGAAATGAGAATTCGATGCCGAACCGGCCTTAGATGCGGATCGGCTGCTCTTTCAATAACAACCCGTTCCAGATCAGGCCGTACCTGCTTCCGCGCAACATGCCGGTTGGCTTTATGGGGGCAAGGTTTTTTACTATAGAAGTACAACGCCGATACTACGAAATCGGATGTAACAAGAACTGCTTTTTAAAGAACGATCACGCGAACCAAAAAAGTCACTTTCGTTGTCAAGCAATTTGCTGATTGCATTTATTTCAACCGGTCCGCCAGATGCCTGCGGATTGAACGATTCGGAATAGATTAGCATTGGTTCCGGATTGACCGATAACTCAGCGGAGCGCAAGTAACAATAATGCAGGAATTGATACGGGCACATATTCAGCGCAGCATTCAGGCCAAACAAAAGCTACTGGAAGACGCCCACATAATAGAAACGATTGCCGCGGCCGGCCATCGACTCTCGGAATGCTTCAAAGCGGGTCACAAACTATTGACCTGTGGCAACGGCGGTTCGGCCGGGGATGCCCAGCACATTGCCGCCGAGCTGAGCATTCGCTATCGGGCCCGCCCGGAGCGTCCCTCCCTGCCGGCCATTTCCCTGGCGGCGGATTCCAGCGCTCTTACCGCCTGTGGCAATGATTTCGGATATGAACGGGTATTCGCGCGTCAGTTGGAAGGCCTCGGCCGCGCGGGCGATTTTTTGCTGGCCATTTCCACTTCAGGCAACTCGCCCAATGTGATCGCCGCGTTACAGGCCGCCCGTCTGAAAGGCATGCAGAATATTCTGCTGACCGGTGGCGATGGCGGGCGCATGTTGCGCGAATTTGGCCCATTGATCGACTTCAGCATAGTCGTTCCACATGAAGAAACCGCGCGGATACAGGAATGTCATATTATGATCGGACAGATTTTATGCGCGGTAGTTGAGAAAGAATTGTATGGTTTTGATTGATTGATTTTCATGCACATGAATTCATACGCATAAACTTCTTAGAACTCATAGTTTTAAGATGAGCGCTTTTTGTCGGAATGGGCATACAGGTGCCATCGAAACTGGTGGAAAGTATTCTCTAATTCATCCGCCAATCAGAATTTTTTACTATCCACATACCGGTCTCGCAACATGTTCAAGAAAAAGGCCTTCATTGGAATCGATCTGGGTGGCAGCAACATCTACGGCATGGCGTTCATGCAACAGGGGCGTTATGTTCCGGTGGCCGAACATAAAATCGATACCGAAGCGCGCGAGGGGTACGAACATGTGCTGGCGCGTATTCAAAGCGTCATCGATGAACTGGTGAAACTGACGGATAACGCCGGCTACAAAGTCAGCGCCACCGGCCTGTGTGTACCCGGCGTCGTTTCCGGACAAACCGTTCGCATTGCGCCCAATCTGGGATGGAGCAATGTTAACCCCATCGAACAACTCGATCTGAGCGCCGCCGGCGGAAACGAACGCGCCATCCTGGTTAATGATGTAAACGCCGGACTGATCGGCGAGTTAACCGTCTATCAGGGGATTCCACCCATAACACTCGCATATTTTTGCGGCACCGGCGTGGGC
>JAGRMX010000539.1 GCA_020441025.1 Leptospiraceae bacterium | reverse complement strand
ATTGATTGCGTGCCCGCAGTACATAAAAATTATCGCGTAATAAAAACTCGCTGCGAATTTGCTGTTCCCGCTCCAGCAATTCCTGTTCAAACGCAATGCGCTCATCACCGCTTATCGCGGCATTGTTGCTTTCCGCCGTACTGATTTTCGCGTTCAGCTCGGCTTCAAAGGCGTCGCGCGCGTTCTGTAACGCCGCCGATACCAGCGTGTCCCAGGAATTTAAATCCAGTTCCACCACCGCGGCCAGGTCGGCTTCGGCCTGAGCGACGGCGGCCTCATACTCGGCCGGATCTATTTCTACGACATCCAGGTCCTCCTGTAAAGCGCGCCACTCGCCCCGCCGCTCATAAATTAAATCTTCGGCGTCCGCCTCCCAATCGATGGCGGCCGCGTTAAACAACGCCCGGGCGGCGTCGCGTTCCAATTCTTTTTGAGCGTTATCCAGCGCGTCGTCGTCAGCAATTTCCTCAAAACGTTCGTTCAGCTTTTCCAGCGCGTCGTTTTCCCATTCCACATACTCGGTGGCGATACCGATGTCCACGTAGTTGTTCCAATCGTTCACGTCGCTCTTGCGATCGGCGCGGTCCATAAAGCGTTCCACATCGGTCCGACTGAAATCGTCAAACTCCTGGAATGTCTGCGCCATCAACTGCGGACCGGGCAACACCAGATGATATACAATCGAAAGGATACATGCCAGAGCCGTCGCGCGCATGACGGGCGAATAGGTTTTCGTCAGTTCCAATCCCTTACGCAATTTACGCCGCCAATCGCGTTCCTTCTGTCTTCTGATCTGTCGGTTGATTAACGGATCATCACCGCTTTCGGTAGCGACCAGACGCTGCAAACGTTCGCGCAGGTTCCCACGCCCGGTCATTCGCAATCCATGGGTTACGGGATTACTCGCTCTGGAGTGGATGAGCGTAGCACCGGCCGCGGACTCATAGCCGACAGTTTGCTCCGCGTTAAACTCTGAGACTGATTGTTTGAAATTATCCGGCGTTTGCATGGTTATACTCGTTGATTTATATACGTACACAGTTCGATCCGCCGGCCCGCTATATGCGTGCCGGTGGCGTCTGTGTGTTCGGATTTGTGTGACTGGAAGAAAGAAATGCGCTGAAGCGCTGATATAAGTGCGGTGAGGTATATGCCACCGGATTGCGGGTTAGATGAGCATATCGGTTGTGCGAAAAAATTTATCCTGCCGGAGTTTTGCCGCCGCACATAGCCGTTTCGAATGGCATGGTAACCTGACAGTACGAAAAAAGAAGCATTGTCCCCGGAAATTCGATTAGCATCCGCGTTCGGAGCGCGCGCCATCGGCGTGAACAAGCGTTCCACATTCCAATACTTGAGGACCTTTGAAAGTGCGCCGACCGCCAGCGCGACGCGACCGGCGCGCAGCAGGGAATCGGATTCAAATGGAAAAGTGGGCGACTGCAATTGCGCCGCGCGGCTTTTACGGGTCATTTCTTCGGCAAAAATGATTTCGTATTCATCCACTTCCAGACGGGCGGTCGCGTCGACCGCATCCAGTTCATCCAACAACGCGCGCGAATCCGCCGCGCTAAAATACGATTTAACATTACGGTGCTTTGAATCAGGGCGAGAGTCATGGACATTGGCGGGTTGCAGCGACTCGCATCGGATCTGCGACCATCCAATCGATATAACTCCAGGTTTATTAAAATAAATGTATAAACCGCATACCGAAAGAAATATAATTACGGTTGCGGATAAGATCACACCCGGGAGAAACCAGCGTCGGTATGCAGTCCGGATGCGCATGATGTGCGCGATGATCTTAATTTAGAATCGATTTATTTCAAGCTTTAAAGCATAGGGGCGATGTTTACGCTTAAAAAAGCGCGCTGAAGTTCGTCCCCGGATCTAAACCCGGTCATTTTAGCGCAGGGCAGAACGGTATTAAAAAATTATAAAGCTGCGTATGCAACTCTTCCCGCTCCAATCAACACACCGCATGTGTTACGCTGTCATCCGCAGCAAAGCAGCAATAGAGGCAAACGTGGGAGTCCGGTTTATAATTATCGAATCGCAATCGCGAACCGTGAGCCGCGAACCGCGAACCACGAACCGCTCGATCGAAACGGGCTGACTTCCAATGCAAGCCATCTGCATGCCGGTCCGCAGTCCGTGCTCTCAGGCTCGACTTCCTCTGTTGATGCTATCGACACGGATCAACACGGTTCACTTCGGCATCCATGCGGATTTTAACGCCCGGATAGGTCTTTTCCGCCCGTTCTACCGCCTTCCAGAGCGCTTTCGGCATGGAATTGCCACTTGTCAGCCTGGCGGGGCGCCATTTATTTGCTCCATGCTTGCCACCGCCTGGTCGACCGTGTTCTGGTTCCTGTATGGGGTCATCAGCATTCTGCTGTTTCCCATCGCTTTTTTGATATGGCTGATCACGTATCCGTTCGATCGACGGCGCGTGCTGTTACACAAATTTACCTGTTTCTGGGCCGGCATTCTCACCTGGTTGAATCCCTGCTGGA
>JAGRMX010000538.1 GCA_020441025.1 Leptospiraceae bacterium | reverse complement strand
GGTTGGTGGACTGTACCAGTTGTACCCGCGATTTGTTCTCTATGTCGCCGTCGTATTGTTCTACCTGCTGATGCATGCGAACCAAGCGGATCCCCTGTTTCTGATTCAAGAACGGCGCGAGATCAAAGGGCACCTTGCGGATTTGTTCCGGGTTCAATCCCGTATTCCATGCTCGTTCGGTTTCGTTATTGCCATCCAGTTTCCACAGCTCCTGATCTTCCATGGAAGCCAGCGATTGCAAATCGGACAATCGTATGGTTCGTACCGTGGCGTTCATATCCGTAAGACCTTCCACCTGTACGGGCAGTCGCTGTTGCATGCGCGACTCGATGGTGTACACACCGCTGTCGCTGTGAAAATCTTTGCGCACCCGCGGGATGGTTACCTGAAATTTGCGTTCGCCGACCAGCGCGTTGCCATAAATATCCTGTAAGCCCGCATCGAGCTCCAGTTGGTAGGTGGCGGTAGGTTTTACATCGAAGTGTCCCAGATATAAATACTGACCGTTGCCTTCGGGCGCGTACAACAGTTTTGCTTCGGGAGTAAACTTCAAAGACTCGGCCGCTTTTTTCAGATCCACCGGGTTGTTGAATAAAATGCGATGTCGCCACATATGTTGAAAGAAGGGCGCTTCCGCTTCCAGACTGGCTTTTAAGGGACCATATGTACGATATGTATAGCGCAGATCTTTTTCCAGCCCGCGGTTGCCCTGCATAGGCGGCAGTCCGGCGCGAATGACCAGTTCTACTTCCGCGTCCCGGGGTAATGATCGTAAAGTTTTTAGAATAATTCTGCGCTTCAGTTCCGCTTCCTGAGTGTCGTCCCTTCGCAGACCGTCCTCGAATTGTGCCGGCCGATCATTCAAATACTGCACGGTGACAGGAACGTTTTCCCCATTGGCGGTCAGTTGTACATGCCGTTGGACCGCGCCGGTGCTGACCGGATAGTTAAAGTACAGGCGAAAATCGACATCATACTCAAGAGTGTTACCGGTGCGGGGATACACTCCGGTAAGCGCCAGCGGCGGCGTTTCAAATTGAAATTCATACGATTCGCCCAGCTTCTGACCGGCCAGGGAAGTTACGCCACCGTCCACCTTTACCGTGTAGCGGGTACCCGGCAGAAAACGCTCGCCCGGTTGAAAAGCGCACACCCGACTGCCATACCAGCGATACGTGCCAGGCACCGGGGGATCAATGTTGAAAATACCCTTTGTCTCCGCGTCCAATCGCGCGAGAGGAATCATCGGTTCGTTGAAGACCACCACCACTTCTTTGGTCAGGTCGTTCACCGATACGGAGCCGTTGGGCGTACCCTGCACGATAGCGAGCCCATCCGGATTGCCGGCCACTACGGCGGCGCTATCATTCTGATCGGCGGGAATGTCATCCGGTTGTAAAGTGCCACCGCCCGTGGCCGGACATTGCCACTGGATTCCGGTCGCCAATACCATTCCAATGATGATGGGACCGATCAAACGCGGTAAAGCGGGGTGTCGCAGGATCAGAGCACTTCTTTTCATAATTTCCTCAATCGGTATATATGCCAATCTATGAAAAGTGACGGGTGCTTGCGTACCTGTCCAGCGCTTTCATCATGCGCGGTGTGATTTGAGTGCCCGGACAGATTGACATCGGCATCCGAATTGATTACACTGAATTAAGAGCGGGACCATGTCGCAAAAATCAGGTGGTTAAATCACATTGACCGTGGTCGGTCCCCTTATCGCATCCTGCCTGTATTTCGCTCGCATTGTTGTAATTCGCATCCCTTTCAATAATTTTGCATCGCAGCATCGCGCTGCAATTTTCAATTTTTTCAAAAACATTGAACCCGGCGGGACACAGACCCGTCGTTGGCAAACGGGATTTTTATACCGGAACGTTTTTTCGGTGAACAATCGGTCGGTCACGGGACGTCGTACGGGTAACAGGCGTGCGGTTTCGGTTACTTTGAATCGGCTTCCCGAACGGGATGCTGATTCCGACCAGGGAGGCATGCTATGAAACAATTGAATTTGAAAAAACAAACATCTCTGGCGGATGTTCGCGCTGATAGCGCCGCCGATTCTCGCCGGGAAATCTGGATGGCGCGCGCACGGCGCTTCAGCCTCGTGCTGGCGGTCGGTATGTGGATGATTATCGCAATCGCGTTGCCGGTGCTCATTTTTGCGGAAATCGTACAACCCACCGGATTATTCTGGGCGTTGGTGGCGGTAGCCATGATCACTCCGTTTATTCTTTCGGGCGTCGTGGAGGCCGCCCTGCGCCGCATTCTGGAAAGTCTGTTCCCATTACAAAAGCAACGGGCCCGTTACCTCTCGCAGTTGCGTAATTCGCGCTCATTACCATCGTGATTGTACATTCTAAAATTACGATTGAAAGCGGTCTACGTTGAGTGCGGTCTACGTTGGATGCGCGCTGTAAAACTTTAATGGAGTCGGTTAGCGATTCGATGCGCTCCAATCGTTCAAACTCCAATCAAAATCAAGAAATTCGATTTCGATTTCCGTCGATTCCGTT
>JAGRMX010000537.1 GCA_020441025.1 Leptospiraceae bacterium | reverse complement strand
ACACCTGTTCCCATCCCTAACACAGAAGTTAAGCCCCTCATCGCCGATGGTACTGCCGGGTTCGCTCGGTGGGAGAGTAGGACGGTGCCGACACGTTATCATTCATAAAATCATAACTTGCCTCCTGTAGAGGATCCAGCCCCGCCCCTGCGGGGCTTTTTTATACCCGGAACAGCTTATCCTGATTTTCAGCCGATCGGGCGGCGCTCTGACTGTGTGATCGGTCGAACTTCATTCTTCCTGATGATCGCTGATCTGTCGTCGGCTGACTTCAATCCAATCCGTGGAATGTTTCAGGCGGATGCGTACATTTGAAAACCACACCCGAAATCGACCATCCGGTCCATGGTGATCAAGACTGAGTTTGATCGGCCCGGCCGGCACCGTGTCTTCCCAGGTGGTTATCCGGGTCGGTTCGACCGCTCCGCCCCGATAATAAATCCACTCGGCAATCAGCCCGTCCGCATTCAGAAAGAGCGCGTATACGTCGCCCGGAGTATAACCGCGATCGGCCTTGAATCGAACCGTGATTTTTCTGCCGGTATCGCCGGAGATGGGCATGGTAGCTTCGACCGGATTTTTAATTTCACAATGTGGATCGCGCAGAATCAAATAAGGAAACAATAACCAGTACAGATCGTTAATAAAGCGGGCATCCAGATCCTTGAAATTTTCGGTTAGTTGATAGTGATTGTACTCGATTCGATCATCCGCTGAATCGGGAGCGCTGACCACCCGGCCGCTGTGGGGATGCCATTCCCAACTGCGTTGCACGGTTCTGTCCGGTAATTGCACGTTAAATGTGTAGCGTAGAGTGGCAACTTCATCAAAGCCGGGTCGATTATAAATACGTTCCAATATCGCCCGGGCCGGTTCGGGCTGACAGGTACCTGCGAGCAGTATAAGACCCACCGTGCCGCTGAATTTAATGAAACTGATGAAACCGTTGCGATGAAACATGCTTCATGTTTAATACATTTCCACGGAAAAGCAAGCATAGAATCCTATCCACACGATTTACTTGACTGCAGACCGTTCGTTGCGCTTACTTAAGGAACAGGTCATGCAGATTCAACGTCACATTCAACGAACTTGTGCGCTTCTGATGGTCCTGAATGGGAGTAATTTATGAGTACAGTATTAATTACCGGTGCCAATCGAGGTATCGGACTGGAGTTGACGCGTCAGTTGCAAAAGCGCGGCGATCAGGTGATCGGTGTC
Organism: Leptospiraceae bacterium; assembly: GCA_020441025.1. GTDB lineage: Bacteria > Spirochaetota > Leptospiria > Leptospirales > Leptonemataceae > JAGRMX01. The sequence continues at coordinate 1,312 of JAGRMX010000537.1, read as the reverse complement.
TGTCGGCAGACCAGCAGCGCCCTGGCCGCAACCGGTGCCCGCGTCATCGAAGGCATTGAAGTCGGCAGCGATGATTCCGTGCGGGGCTTGTCGAGCGCGCTCGGTGATACGCGAATTGATGTGTTGATTAATAACGCCGGTATATTGCGTCGAGAAGGCCTGGACCAACTCGATTTTCAGAGTATTCGAGAACAGTTTGAAATCAACAGCCTGGGTCCGTTGCGGGTAACGGCGGCACTGTTGGCGCATTTGAAGCAGGGATCAAAGGTGATTATCATAACCAGTCGCATGGGTTCCATTGCGGATAATACTTCCGGCGGTTATTATGGCTACCGCATGTCCAAGGCGGCGGTTAACATGGCCGGAGTGAGCCTGGCCCACGACCTGAAAGGGCGGGGTATTTCAGTTGGAATTCTTCACCCTGGAATGGTGGCCACCGAAATGACCGGTAAAAACGGAATACCGCCGGAGGAGTCGGCGCAGGGATTGATTGCGCGCATCGACGCTTTAAACGAAGCGCGTAGCGGTCACTTCTATCATCAGAACGGTGAAGAGTTGCCCTGGTAATCAGGAACTCTCATTCCGAACTTTTAAAACCTGCATTCCCAGGTCCATCTCTCGATCGCGGGTGCGAATGGCGGCCAGGATTTCATCGCCTTCTTTCAGGTAACGCGGATTTTTGGTCTGCCCCGCAATCCAACGTTTGATCAGTTCCGCGTCTGAAAAAAGGAAGCGGGCAATTCGGATCTTCAATGACGGCGCGGGTACCTGCATGGCCACGCCCGCCGGTGTGCCGGTGAGGATTAAATCGCCCGGTCGCATATCCATAATGCGCGAAAGCTCGCTCAGAGTTTCTGCCGGCGAGTAAATCATTTCGTTTACTCCGGCGTCCTGTCGCAATTGTCCGTTTACCTCCAGGGTCAGCCGTAGTTCCGACAGACGACCGACGTTATCTTTGTCCAGTAATAACAGCAACGGACCGACCGGACAGAATGTGCGATAGCTTTTGCCTTTGTGCCATTGGCCCTGGCCCACCTGGATGTCTCGAGCGGAAATGTCGTTGGCAATCACCACGGCGGCAATGTATTCATGCAGATTCTGCGGCGTCACCTTCACCGGGCCGGTGATCCGGCGGCCGACAATCAGACCCAATTCGATTTCATAATCAAGTAACTGCACTTCATTCGGCTTGATGATTTCACCTTCGGCGGGCGATAGCGCGGAGTAGGCCTTTCGAAAAAACATGTTATATGTTTTGTCTTCGGGGCGCACGCCGGTTTCTTTGATATGAGCGGCGTAGTTTTTTCCCTGG
>JAGRMX010000536.1 GCA_020441025.1 Leptospiraceae bacterium | reverse complement strand
AGAGCAAAGTGCGCAATGCTCATTGAAAATAAGAGTCGTACTCTGCGGACAGATTGCGCAATTTCAACAGCGCCTGTTGGGCCTGATGCGATTTCGGACTATCCAGCGCATCGATCTCTGACTGCATCATTCCCAGATAAATGTGCAGTTGCGCATGGGCGGGTCCTTCCATCTGGCAATGTGCGATGATGGTGTTCACGTCGGACTGTAACTGCTGCTGCAATTGCCGGTATCCGGCGGGAGTTTCCGGTTCCGCATGTTCCAGTCGAGCGTTCAATTTCCGCATGCCCTGATTGGTGGAAGCATCCGCCTCCCAGGGTTTCCCGGCGTTCAGGCTCAATTCCGCATCGGCCCCGGCTGATGAGTTCGCATGATTATGTTCGGAAGTATCCTGATGATGAGCATCGTGTTCGTGGGAGCAGGCCATTGACAGAATACAGATACCGAGCATCAATCCACACCGGTATATTAAACTAAAAGCCGGTGGGAACGGTCGAGCTTCATTAACATATGGGTGCTTCTGGTTCATAAGATCAGGGAAAATGAAGTATATCAAGATCGCAAGACTATTCTATGTCCGGCCCGATCACAGACGATCGGACTTTCGGATGTATTTAAATATTCGAATGCCGCAGATAAATGCGACCATCTTCCAGTACGAAACGAGAGTAGGCAAAAATCGGACGCCCTTCCACGCGGTAACGTTTCACGCCCGAACCAAAGTGGACTTCCACGCCGGGGTACAACGCGTCGTTGGCGATTACCTGCGCGTCATCCGCCGGTTGAATGTTGTTGTATAGCATGATGCGTTGTTGGTCCAGACTTTGAATGATCCCGGTGTACTTATCCCGAATCAACTGTAACTTCTGCATGTTGGCTTGATCGTGTTCTTCAATGGCGCGTCCCCTGCGCTGCGCCTCTTCCAACTGACGCAACTGGGTATCCACTTTTACCAGCGTCTTATGCTTTTCTTCATACTCATCTTCGATAGTACGCAGACGCTCCAGTACATCCGGGTCGATGCCCACGTGTATGGTGGTATTGGCTTCCATGCGTGATCCGATTTTCTGACAGCGCAGAGTATGACCACACACGACCGTACCGCCGATCAATTCCCCGCGCCCGCCTTCGATTACGATGGTTTCACCGGCGACCAATCGACTGTGCATACTCACTTCTTCTATTAAAATGCCCTGGCGCGCGAACACGCTGGCGTCCTGTATGAAACGCGCGAACACGCTGCCTTCCGCCTGAATGTAGCCCGTATTGCGACAAACGGCGCCGCCGGTAAGGACAATGTCGCCGCCGGCCTGTAAGCGTACATTGCCCACGCTCTTTTCGATCAATATATCGCCATCGGCCCGGACCGCAAAACCGTCCAGTACAGTACCGGCGATGATTACGGTTCCGGGAAATTCAACATGGCCCGTAGAGTAGTCGACATTTTCCAGTTGTAGCACTTCGCGTACTTCAAAACGCGCACGGCTGTCGCTGCCTTCCTCCATCAACTGAATGCGCACCTGACCGTCACAGGTGGCGAATATTTGCGCATCGTCCGCTTCGGTGCGCGTGTTCTCACCGCCGATGATAGCGGCGGTCTCACTGGTCGGTGGCAGAATGGCGCCGCCGGTCACATCGTAGCCCACATGTCCGGGCTCGGGTGGCAACACTTCCGCCAGCAGTTGGCCCGCTTTACAGGTTTGAATGACATTCAACTCACGAAAATCGACGCCGGATGGTTTGTCCGGATCGGCGATGTAAGGCGCCGCTCTCGGATTGGGATTGAAGTAATGTTTGATCTTACCATGCCGGCCGGGACGTGGCGGTTGACCGGAAGCGATCAGCGCACGTTGTTTATGACGATGGACGGGAGTATAAATCGGTTTCTGCCCCGGTCGTCGAGTGGCGGAATCGGAAGCGACCGTCGATTCACTGGCTGAGCTGCCGGCCTGATCCAGCGCCTCTCCGGCCGCCAGACGATCGATCATCTGTTCATCAATGCCCGTGGTCACACCGGCCGCCTGCAACTCCGCTCGAATCCCGTCGGCGGTGGCCTCCTGGCCGCCATGGTGCGGCGGTTCAATTTCCACATACGCGGACATTTTATCCGGAGCGATATCGATGTGAATGCGCGCATCCACGGCGTCCGGCTCGGGCCACGGACAGATCAAATGACCCTGCCCGTCGGCGCGCTCGACGATTTCTTCCACCAATCCTCGATCGTATCCCTGCAATTGGAATAACTCCAGCCGGGCCAGGACGTCGCGCGTCTTTACAGACTCGCCTTTTTTGCCTGCGGGATATACGCGTAACATAGCCTGGCCCGCCTGACGCTCCACCAGGAAGTGTCCGTTTTCATTTTCTTCAATATCGCGCAGTAAATCGTCGGTAGATGTCATGGCTCAATGCTGACACAGGGGCAGAAAGTCCCGGAAGAATTGTGGATAGGTTTTGGAAATGCAAGAGGGATTTTTTATCTGAACGTCCGTGCCATAAGCCGCCAGCGCAAAGGCCATCGCCATGCGATGATCCTGATAGGTA
>JAGRMX010000535.1 GCA_020441025.1 Leptospiraceae bacterium | reverse complement strand
TTCGGCCGAAGCCGTACGTCAGGAGCGCGATCGAATCATCCAGCGGTTGATTCGCCGACGCACTGCCGAAGCCCGGCAAAAGGTCATTCAGGATCTACTTCAGGAGCATCCGAACATGGAGGTCTTTCCCTGATCCGTTCGCCACGTATACCGGCCACGACCTCTCTATTCGAAGAGGAACAAGTACATGAACCATACCTATTCCGCATCTAATCTTAAGTACCGACGCAGGCTGATCATAGCGCTGCTGGCAATCGGCATACCTACCGTTCTGGCGGCGGTAAATGAAGTCCGCGAAGAGTACGTACCCGGTTCAAGTGAAATCGAAGAAGCCAATATTTTAAAGCGCATGGAGCTTGAACTCGGCCAGAAAATCACTCCGCAAGAAATCGAGCCGAGAGAAACCGCCGAAAAAGCGGAAGCAAGCCAGGAAGCGCATATAGAATCGAATGGAATTCACCCCATTACCCTTATTCTAAAAAACAATTCGCGCATTCAGGGGAATGTGTATCTCTCCCAGTCCGAGCTCGTCCTGCATATACCGCTCGGTGGGGTAGAGACCAGCCAACGCATTCCACTTGAAGATTTGCGATTCATCAAAATCGAAAAGTGGAAGGCCGTCCGCGCCACTCCGGTTTCTTCGGAGAATCGCAACGCTCAGCGCGTTTATTATTATCCGGAGATCTGCACGGCCGGCACCATATCCGGTCGCGAAGTGCGCGGTCGCTTTGAATCACGAGATTGGCTACAGCTGAACTTAATCAGCGATACGGTCTCCGGAAATTTTCGAACATATTTCACTGTCGAACAAAATATACAACCGAATCCGGATGAATCCAACCTGGAGACTATCAATGCCGGTCCCCTGCCGGATCCACCGGAAACGACCGTCACAACCGTTTGGTTTGGAGACGAGGTGCAGGATGAAGGCGATCAAAACTCAGCCGTTGATATTAATTAGTCTGTTCTGCGCGCTATTAATGGTCGGCCTTGCCTGCGAAGGACAGGTGCGTGTACCGCCGCGTCTGTATGAGTCCGGTTCCGGAAACACCGCAACGCAATCTATAGATGCCGCTGTCGACGATATGATTTTGGTACATACGCCCGAGCACTCGTTTTATATCGATCCATACGAAACCAGCGAACTGGCGCCGGGCGATTACTTTTCCATTCGCAACCAGATGCCGCTGATCAATGTGTCCGCGCAGGAAGCCGAACAGATATGCAAACAACAATCAAAACGATTGTGCAACATCTACGAGTGGACCAATGCCTGCCTGGGCACGCACCGCTTTCGTTACTCGTACGGTCAGTCATATAAGGAAACCAATTGCAACGCACAGACCGACGCCATCGCTCGCACCGGCGCCCGGTCGGAGTGCCATAACGATACCGGACTGCACGACATGATCGGCAACGCCATGGAATGGGTTCGGGATTCCCGCAGCGGTATGGTCGTGGCCAAGGGAGGGTCATACATTACCGGCGCCGAAGCCGATTGTTTTACGACCTTCTACTTTCCCCCGGAAATTCGTCATAATCAGATTGGTTTTCGTTGCTGTCATTCCGCCGCCGAAAGCCGAACCCGGCCCGGGAACACTCGAAACATAACGCCTCCGGCAAGCGATACGACCGCAGAAAATCGCGATGATACTTCCGAACAATCAGACGCAGCAGAAAGCGCGCAACCGGACGAATCCGCGAATGACAATCCGATTGATGGCGGAGAAAACACGACAACGGAAAACAATGAATCCTCCATCGACAATGATCAGGGAGATAATCAATGAATTTTCATTACGCAGTACGAAAGTTACGCTACGGCATTCTGGGACTGTTAATTCTGACCGGCGGGTTTTCCTGCCGCACCTATGAGACCCATGCGGTCCGCACGCAGGAATGGCCCGGAGTTGCACCCGAAACTCTACGGGACGCGGGCGTCGGTTTTTTTGAATCCACCGGCAACGCCCGCGGAGCCAATTCGCAGAAAAATTTATACGACGCCCTGGCCTTTGCGCTACGCGAGCAGGGTTATATTACACGCGAATCGGACTTCATTCAAAAAGTACTCAAGAACAATGACCTGCCGGATGATCGCCTGTTGACCGAAGCGGAAATTACGCGCATGACCCGCGAGTTCGGCGGTCGCCTGTATCTACAGGGTCGCATTGAAGAAACCCGAACCATTGATGTGGTCGAGGAACGCGTTCAGATTATGGTTAACGTCTGGATCTACGACGCACGCCGCGGAGAGAAAATCGGCGAGATCAAACTATTCGGAACGGATCTCGAATACAACACCGGACGCGAATCACTCGATATGTCCCGGCTAATTGTAGCCGATCTGGAAAGACTGATACTGGAACGGGAAGAGTAGTAGCGGTATTAAATTTTACTTATCAATGTTGAAGGCCGTGCTTCAAGCGCGGCGCACCGGGAGTGAATATGAAAAGTTGGTTTTCTGAAAATAGAATTGCCTGGCTCGTCAGTCTGCTGGCCGTCGCGCTTTTTGCGGGCTTCTTCGCATATGTCTATTCCACTGTGAG
>JAGRMX010000534.1 GCA_020441025.1 Leptospiraceae bacterium | reverse complement strand
AAACACCAACACGGCGATTGGATCGCCGAAGGCGGCATCGATCCGTCTACCGCCTATAAAGTGCGACTGCCCGGCGGCAAAAGCATGGATGTGTTTTTTTATGACGGTCCCATCAGCCAGGCGATCGCCTTTGAAAAACTTTTGCACAGCGGCATTACGTTCGCGGATCGCTTGCTGGGAGCTTTCGCCGAACACCGCGATTGGCCGCAACTGGTGCACATCGCCACCGACGGCGAAACATACGGGCATCATCATCGCCACGGTGAGATGGCGCTGGCCTATGCCGTAGAATACATTCAGGATTTGCCGGGAGTGGATATCATCAATTATGGCGCGTATCTCGCGAAGTATCCGCCCGTATTCGAAGCGGAAATTCACGATAGCAGCTCCTGGAGTTGCGTACACGGAGTGGAACGCTGGAAGGCCGATTGCGGATGCGACTCGGGCATGAACGGCGATTGGCATCAAAAATGGCGCGCCCCCCTGCGGCAGTCCTTTGATTGGTTGCGGGATACGTTCATTCCCTTATACGAATCGGAAGCCGGCCGCTATTTCAGCGATCCCTGGAAAGCCCGTGACGCTTACATAGATATTATTCTGGATCGTTCCAATGAGAACTTAATGGAATTCATCGCCAATCAGGCGGCTCGTACTCTGAGTGAGGATGAAATCGTACATGCGGTACAGTTACTGGAAATTCAGCGGCATGCCATGCTCATGTACACCAGTTGCGGCTGGTTCTTTGATGAAATCTCCGGCATCGAAACCGTGCAATGCCTGCAGTACGCCGGTCGGGCCATTCAGCTGGCGCGCAAGGTGTTGGACATCGACCTGGAGCCCGAGTTTCTACACCGATTGGAACAGGCTCCGGGCAATGTGCCCGCCCATTCCAACGGACGCCAGGTGTACGAACAACTGGTCATGCCGGCCATGGTGGATCTGGAACAGGTGTGCGCCCACTATGTAATCAGTTCTTTGTTTGAGTCGTTCGAAAGTCGAAGGGTGTACAATTTTGAAGTGGAACTAAAAGAACACAGCCTCATGGAACGAGCACGCTATCGCTTCGCCGTGGGTCGCGCTCGCGTTCGCTCCCGGGTTACGCTGGAATCGCATCTGTTCACCTTTGCCGTGTTGCACATGGGCGAGCACAACTTGAATGCGGGCATTCGCGTTTTTCAGAGCGATGAAGATTACGCCGGCATACTGAACGAAGCCGAAGATTTATACAATGCGGGCGATATTCCCGATTTGATTCGATTTATGGACCGGCACTTCGGCGGCTCCGGTTACACTCTGCGCAGTCTATTCCATGATCAGCAACGCCAGATTGTGCAGGAAATGCTGGCGGGAACCCTGGCCGAAGTGGAGGCGTGGGCCAAACAGGTGCGCGATAAACATCTGCCTTTGATTTCGTACTTAATCGATCTGGGACATCCATTGCCGATGATCTTTCGCAATCTGGCGGATGTGTTCAATAACGCCGAGCTGCGCGCGCTACTGGCGGAAGAACCGCCCGAAATGGAGCGATTCGCGCGGGTGCTGGCCGAGTCGCGTCTGTGGGACGTAAACCTGGATCTGCCCGGATTGGGTCGCGCGTTGACCGATCGCCTGGAGAGTATGATTCTGCGCCTGAAAGCCGATCCGGAAAATCACCGCCTTTTAAATCGTATTCTGGAAGGTATGGCGATTGTTATCGATCTGGAATTGCCGCTGGATTTCTGGAAGTTGCAGAATGAATACTATGCCATTCATGAGCGCTATTTTCCCGCCATGCAGAAGCTTACAACCGAGGATGCCCGGTCCTGGTTGCAGGATTTTCGTCATCTGGGCGAATTACTGGATATGGATATTGAAGTTCCGGATTCACCGACCGCTTGAGGCGCGGCACACACCGGGTTCGCAACCGATCCGAATCTTTTTCCCCTTGCGCTCTCATCGCCGTAGCGGTACTGTCCGGAGGTAACCGCACACCGCGATTGCACTCTGCTCCTGAAAATTACCGGCAAATGTCGAATGTGAGCAATGCGTGCATCCCGAAATTTACCCGCGCCTGCTTATGACATTGAATTTAAACGACTACAAGCCGAAGCCGTCCGCGACCTATCGCCTGCAATTAAATCATGATTTTAACTTCGCGGACGCGCGGGCCGTGGTGCCCTATCTGTCCAGGCTGGGCATCAGTCACGTTTATCTTTCACCGATAGTAAGCGCGCGCCCCGGCAGCGTGCATTGTTACGACGGCATCGATCCGGGTCGCATCAACCCGGAGCTGGGCGGTGAGTATGAATTTCAATTGCTGGTGGAAGCCCTGCACGACCACAGGATGGGGATCATACTCGATATCGTGCCCAATCATCTGGCTATCCACATTCAAAATCCGTACGTGCGCGATGTTTTGATTCAGGGGCCCGATTCACGCTTTGCCGATATGTTCGACATTTTTTTCGACGAACATCCCCGGGGTAAGATCGTATTGCCTTTTTTGGGGCGACCGCTGGTGGATGCGATTCGCGACAATGAGATCACGCTGGAATTTCAAACACAGGATGAAGTG
>JAGRMX010000533.1 GCA_020441025.1 Leptospiraceae bacterium | reverse complement strand
CGGTCCGATTGGACTTGCGAGGCCGATTACGATTCCGGGAGTCTGGTCGTGGGGATTCCTTAACGGTCCGGGCCGATCCGTTTCCGGAAGGAACGATGACTTCAGCGGCCGGTTGATCGGCGTTGACCTTTCCTTTTTGAGGCGAGGTTACCGTCGGAGTGGACTCCTTTGAAGCGGCCGGCGATATATCTTTCGGTGGATTCTTGATGACCTGGCCCAGAATTTTACGCTGTAGTTCCTGTAAACGCAGGGCTTCGTCGCGCAGGGATTGGCGTACGCGCTGGCTATAGGTGCGATCATCCTGGAGGGCCGACTCCAGCCCCGCTATCTCTTTCAGATCGCGCTCGATCCAATCCAGATGATTCAGTAAATGAACGACCTTCAAATTCACAGTGTATACGACCTTTCATCCGGTTGCCTGTCAAGGAAAACGACTATGCGTCGCTGTTTCCAATTCGGGCTCCCCGGGTTCTTTATATCGGCAGGTGGGACCGTCAGAACACAGAGGTGCTTTTATTCGGTACAATAAAATACGCAGTCAGGGAGGCGGACTTCCAGAGGGACGAAATACTGGAATAGGATTTTTTTAAGGAAATCAATGAATCCGTCGGCAACAGTCCTGAAAAGGGTTGCCACATCGGCCGGAGAGCTTTCCATGCACTTACACCCACTGTCTCACATCCTACAACCGCATGAAATTTATCCGCATCGAACAGCCCACCAGGGGCGGCTCATTCAACTTCTCCCGCAAAATATACCATATGATCGGATTGGTGATTCCAATCGCATTGTATGTTGAATTGTTTGATTTTCTGGCACCCTGGTTTCAGTTTCCCACTCGCTCCGCCGGCTTGTTGGCATTAATCGCATTTACGATAACGTTGTTGCTTGTCGACGCGCTGCGATTCAAAGTCAAGGCCGTAAACCGTCTGTTTGTCAGCATTGTAGGGCCATTGCTGAAGCAGGAAGAGCTCAAGCGTTATAACGCCACCATTCCGTATTTCGCGGCCTGTTTGATTCTGTTTATATTCAGTTCTACCGAAGTGGTCATGCTCAGTTGCATTTTTTTGATGATTGGAGATCCGGTAGCGGCTTATACGGGCGGTTTTTATGGGCGCGTGCGTTTCTGGAATAATAAATCTCTGGAAGGCATGGGCGCATTCATTGTGGCCGGCTTTCTGGGCAGCCTGATTTTTCTGGCCATTCACAGTTACGTGGACTTAACCGGTAACTCCAGCTTTCATATGACACTGGCCGACGGGGCTCTCAACTGGCGAATGTTGCTGACCGTGTTTTGCGGCGTGTTTTGTGCTTCGCTGGCGGAATTTTTCTCGTCCATCCGTTTGCATGGGCTCTGGGATGATAACTTTATTGTACCTCTGTGTGGTGCCATCGGCATGAGCGTGACCGGTCAATATTTGTTTCAACTTCCGGCCTCCGCGCTTTATTTTGACCCGTCATTGCTTTTCTAAAAAGGGACTAAAGTAAACATCGGATGAAATTGCTCGATCGTTACATATCCGCCGAGTTTATTAAATCATTCGCGTTCGCGTTGCTGGCGTTCAGCAGCGTGCTGTTGTTTTTGTACGCCCTGGAAGTCTTCGCAATCGAATCGCGCAATGAAGAAGCCAGTGTCTATGTATACCTGCTGTATTCCATTCCCGGAATCGTCACCATGGTATTACCGGCGGCTTTGATGTTTGCGGTATGTTTCACCGTGGCTCAGTTTACCGTTTCCCGTGAGATGGTGGCGGCCTTTTCCGCCGGTCGGTCTTTTTTTCGCTGCGTTCGGCCGATCATCATCTTCAGTTTGTTTATTGCCCTGGGTCTGTTCGTTTTAAATGATTTCGTCGTAACGGGAAGCAATCGTCTGGCCAATGAGGAAAAGAAGCTGCTGGAAGAAGGTACCAGTCGGGCCAGGGAGAGGGATGCGGTTTTTCAATCCAATTTGCGAGGACGCGAAGGATTCTATTTCGTGTACTATTTCGATCGCAGTCGGCAGCGAATACTGGGCGGCTTCCATTACCTGGAAGTACAGGGTCAACATCCCTCGCGCATGTACCAGGCGGCGGCGGTACAATATCAACCGGAAACTCAGGACTGGAAACTGGAATTGGTGCGCGAGGTAATCTTTAATCCGGACATCAGCATTAAAGCCATTCATGTGTATCCGGAAAAAATTATGCGGTTCCCGGAAGATGTGGAATTCTTTTCAAACCCCTCGCGCGATCCTGGAGAGTTGAACGTATTTGAATTGATGCGCGAAATTGAAAAGCGCGAAGAAATGGGTTTCCCGTCCGTGGACTACCGGGTACAGTTTCATTCCAATCTCTCATTTCCATTGATGTGTATTATTCTGACCATTGTAGGCTCAATCGGTGGAAATATGGGCAGTCTACGCTCGGGCGGTCCGTTAATACGCGCCTTGTTGATTTCCATCATCACCATGTTTGTATATTATCTGACATTCAGTCTGGTCAACGGACTGGGACGCAACGCGATTGTGCCGCCCGCTCTGGCCAGTTGGGGGCCGACCGGTGCTTTCTTTGCTATTGCCGGATTGATG
>JAGRMX010000532.1 GCA_020441025.1 Leptospiraceae bacterium | reverse complement strand
GTGCGGATTGCTACTCAGTAGCTCATGCGCTTCCGTTATATTTCCGGCGCGCGCCGCCCGGTCTAACATACATTGCGGGCTGGTCGGAAGTAATTGTAGCATTTGTTGTTTGGATTCCGGCGGCGCAAATCGATCGGCATAAACATCCGCCGGAATCATTGAAACCGAGTTATAATCATCCCGACAGACGGGAAGGGCGCCGGCCAGCAGCAACAATTCCAGCGCTTCGAGATGACCGGTACGAATGGCGGTACACAGGGGCGGCGTAGGATTCGCACTCGCATTCAAAGCACCCATGGCGACAATACGATTCAATAGCGCGGCATTGAATTTTTTTCGATTGATGGCCTGGTTCAGCAACAGTTCCGGCGGTTCGGGCGCAGGCGCACCGGCGTCCAACAAGGCAATGACACGCGCGGCCGCATCGGCACACTCCCATACATTGCTCTGTAAAACATAATATTCTATCGCGGCAAAACGATCCGTTCTATCGCTCTGGATATATCGGTACAGAGCGTCGGTACATGCCGCGTGTACCGGCAGGCCGATGATGTTGTGCTTCAGTAATATTTCCGGTAAACGATCGTCGGTCGCTTGCTGGAAGCGCCAGAGTTCATCGGCCAGTTGATTGTCAATGGGCAGCTCCGCTTTTCGGATAGCCTCCAGTAAAAACGTTATGATGTCGGTCCGGCGCGCGTTCGCTTCCGGATCCAGCCAGTACCCCCGGCGTGTAAAGTAATCAAGGTAGTTTTGTACAAGAATTAAAGGATTCTGATTCGCCTGAACGGCTTGCCGCATGTCGGCCAGAGTCGGCGGTTGGGAATTCTGAAAAATCGCCTGTTCGGTTTCCCTTATTTCCTCCGTCTGCGGCAATTCATCCGGTAGTAGAGTATTTTCGGTGTCGATCGATTCTTGCGCACTCAGCAGATTTCGACAATCGTCCGTTCTGCAATAATCCGCCGCGCTGCGTCCGTGCGCGTCTCGCCGGTGTAAATCGACTCCGTTTGCGAGCAGCGTTTGCATGGGCCCCAGCAGATTCCATTCGGCCGTCAGCATCAATGCCGTTAAGTTGCGTTCACCGTATGTTTGATCCGGATTCACACCCGCATCCAACAGCAGCTGAATTGTGGTGGCCAGGTCAAAACGATAATAATGCGGAGCACTTGCAAAGTAGAGCGCGTCTTTACCGTCGCTGCGTCGCATGTCGGCCCGAGCGCCCGCATCCAGCAGTATCCGTACTATCGGATGCGCGCCGGTATGCGCGGCGTACATCAATGCGGTCGTACCGGCCTCGGTTGTTTGATTTACCCGGGCCCGGTGCGCGAGCAGCAGTCGCACAAGTGATTCGTAGCGTTTAGCGGCCAGCATTAATGGTGAGATGCCACTGTTCGTGCGAGCATTCGCATCGGCTCCGGCAAGCAACAGCGCGCGGGCCACGTCCGTGTAGCCCCGATCGGCGGCTACATGCAGAGCGGTCAAACCATTGCGCATACGTAGATTCGGATTCGCGCCCTGTTCCAGCAGATACCGTGCCATTGCGGGTCGATCGTAATAAATGGCCTGAATCAATGCGGTTTCGCCGCGCTCATCGCCATAATTCAAATTGGCACCGGCCGCTATCAAGATACGCAGGGCCGTCGAATCGTCGTTACGAACGCACAGATGAACGGCGCGTTCCTGGTTATAGCGGCCATAGGGAACCAGCGCGTTCGGATCGACGCCCTGCCGCAGCAATTGGGTCAGACGTTTGTGTTGTCGATTGATTACCGCATTGATCAGGAGTGGATTCAGCGACCGATTTGCGGGCGGTGTTTGTTTACTCGCGTTCCATTGACGCGCGAATTGCATATGCGTGCAACCCGCACTCAGGGCAATGATGCTCAGTGTTGCGAGTATCATCGGGAAGAGTCGGTGATTGCGTAGCACCGGCCGCCATCGATTCTGGCCGGGATGAAGAATTCTTTTAAATGCATTACTCATGCGATCAGAGCCATGCCTGTACTTCGGAAAAAATTAATAAAACTTAAGCCGGCAGTTAGCGGGATGTTTATTTGCGGGGCCGTACACAATCCGCGCACCTTAGGCTTATTTCTCAGTGCCCGTCAATAGCGCATCCAGATCGTCCGGCATCAGATGACGATTGTCCGTGATGACATCCGGCAGCGGCGGCATGCTGTTTTCGCTCCAGACCCAATCGCCGAGAACATTGATTATGGGATCGGCGGTATCGCCCAGCGCGAGACGAAAACCGGTTTCCAGATCTTTTTCTTCGGTGGGACGAAAGGGTAAATCGGATATGTGGGCGTATGTATCCGCTTCATAGCGATAATTTTTATCGTAAAAATAATCGGGAAAGCGTCGGCCGGATTGTTTCCATTCGCTTTTTAACACTTCAAATTCAGGATGAACATTGCGCATCATGTTGCGTTGAACCAGAAGCGCTATGCCTCGCACCGAGTTGCTGTGAAACATGCCGAAGCGAATCACCTTGAACAGATCCGGATGGCGTACCACCAGTTCCTCCATGGCGATTTTGGCGAATGCCATGGCGCCATAGCACTCCAGT
>JAGRMX010000531.1 GCA_020441025.1 Leptospiraceae bacterium | reverse complement strand
TGTGGAAAAGGATGAGGTTATATATAAAGAGTATGTGCACATAGGAGTGGCGGTCGATACGGATAACGGCTTGCTTGTGCCGGTCATTCGCGACGCGGACCAAAAAAACATTACCGAATTGGCCGTAGAGGTAGGCGATCTGGCAGGTCGCGCCCGTGAACGTAAAACCAAACCCGATGAGTTGCAGGGCGGGAATTTCAGCATTACCAATCTGGGCGGTCTGGGCACCACGCATTTCACGCCCATCATCAACTGGCCGGACGTGGCCATACTGGGCGTCGGTCGCGCGTCCACCCAGGCAATCTACATAGACGGACGCTTTGAACCGCGTCAAATCATGCCCCTGTCTGTTTCGTATGATCATCGCGTTATCGATGGAGCCGACGCGGCTCGCTTTCTGCGCTGGATCTGCGCCGCGCTGGAGAATCCGCTGAGCATGCTTTTATAATCAGGAGTCGTTATGAGTGAGAGTATACAGGTCGTCGTGATTGGCGGCGGTCCGGGCGGGTATGCCGCCGCGTTTCTGGCCGCGGACCTGGGTTTGAGCGTCGCATTAATCGATAAGCGCGATAATCCGGGCGGAGTCTGTCTGTATGAAGGCTGCATCCCATCCAAGGCGTTGCTGCACGTAGCCGAAGTAATTCACTCCGCGCAGCACGCGTCGCAATTCGGAGTAGCATTTAAGAAACCGGAAATAGATTTGAACAAAGTGCGCGCCTTTAAATCGGACGTGGTCCGGAAGTTGACCGGCGGACTCGGTCAGCTGGCCAAACGACGTGCCGTGAAGTTCATTAAAGGTACCGCCGAATTTCTTAATGCCCGGCAGCTGAGTGTTAAGGGAGCGGATGGCGAACAAACCATCGATTTTGAACATGCCATCATCGCCACCGGATCGTTGCCGACGCGCATTCCGGTTTTTCCGGAGAGCGAGCGCATTATGGACAGCACCGGCGCGCTGGAACTTAAAGAGGCGCCCGATCGTTTGCTGGTTGTAGGCGGAGGTTACATCGGTCTGGAAATGAGTACCGTATACGCCGCCCTGGGTAGCCGGGTTACGGTCGTAGAAATGGCCGACCAGTTGTTACCGGGAACGGATCGGGATCTGGTCAAACCGTTGGCGGATCGTCTGGGCGCGGCGGTGGAATCGATTCGATTGAATACGAAAGTGGCCGCCATCCGTGAAGACGGGAAAGTCCTGAAGGTGAAACTGGAAAGCACAGCGGCGGAAAGTGACGAAAGCAATCAGAGCGAAGACCCGCGGAATAGTAAAAGTGACGAACAAAATTCGGAACTTGTTTTTGATCGTGTGCTGGTCGCCGCCGGACGCCGTCCGGTTACGAAGGGAATCGGCCTGGAGAATACCGGCGTGCGGGTGCGGGATGACGGTTTCATTCAGGTGGATGCGCAAATGCGCACGACGGAAAAATCGATTTTTGCCATCGGAGACGTGGCCGGGCAACCCATGCTGGCGCATAAAGCCTCGCATGAAGGGCGCGTGGCGGCCGAAGTGATTGCCGGGCATAAGGCCGAGTTTGACGCGCGGGCCATTCCCGCCGTAGTGTTTACCGATCCGGAGATCGCATATTGCGGTTTGACCGAAACCGAAGCGCGCAAACAAGGGCGCACCGTGAAAGTCGCTCGTTTTCCCTGGGCGGCTTCCGGACGAGCGCTGTCTTTGGGTCGCAATGATGGTTTTACCAAATTGATTATCGACCCCGAAACCGAACGCGTGTTGGGTATGGCGATTGTCGGGCCGGGCGCGGGGGAGTTGATCGCTGAAGGCGTGCTGGCCATTGAAATGGGGGCGGTAGCGCGCGATCTCGCGCTGACCATCCATCCGCACCCTACCTTAAGCGAAACGGTAATGGAATCGGCCGAAGTGTTCTTCGGGCAGAGCACGCATATTTATAAACCGACGTAATTCGTCCGTAGCAACTACGGTGTTGAAAACAGGATGACATGAAATCGCGTTAAAACAAATCTCAATAAAACCGAACTTAGAGCACACATTGAATAGGTGAGCCTTATCTGGCAGGGAGCGATTTTGCATGGCATACGTTTATATGACTATTATGTTGGTTGTCGGTGTATGGCTATCATACAAGCTGTTTCTGAGTATAAAAGCCGGCATGCTGAGGGTGAACTTTGTTACGATAGAAATGCGGCGTTGGTATTTTTTCTGGCCGGCTTTTTTGATACTTGCGTTCTGGGCGTTGCTTTTCCTTGCGGGCGGTATCTACCTCCTGCTATCAGTTACAGGAATTGTACCGCCCGTATTTTAATCGCGCTTTATTTATTATTTAAATTCCGGATTAGCGGGGCCGCTTCAATCCGCCATACACAGGCGTGAATCTTGAATCGGCCCTTAGTTATATTCAAGCGTACGCGCACTTACGCTGCAGGCGCTTGCATGACTTTCCCGGCTTTCGAAAGCGCCACCAGTCCCCAGATGCCGAAGGGTATGCCGATGATGCAACAGTTCGCAATGGACGGGATCAGCATGACAATCGATGCAATATAACCCCAGCCGCGGTTTTCCGGATTCTGCATTTTCAGGGCGCCGATGAATGCCAGAAT
>JAGRMX010000530.1 GCA_020441025.1 Leptospiraceae bacterium | reverse complement strand
GCGGCAATTTGGGATTCAATTAGCGCACCCAGTGCCTGAGTAATTTCGGCCTGTGCCCTGATTCGTTGCATAATCAATAGCGCGTACAATCGCACGATCATCTGTTGTTTCTCAATCCATTCCTGATCGCCGGCCTGGCGCGCGCCGCCTACCTTATCATAGCTGGCGAATAGAGCCGCGGATAAATCCACAATCAACATGCCATTCTGTGCGTACTGCTCCGCGCGCGATCGCATTTCGCCCTGAAGTTCCGCGAAAACGGGCGCCGTTCTAAATTGAGGGTAAGCGATGGTTTTATAATCGGCATCGGGCGGGTCCTGTCCCAGTTTCTCGCCGATCCAATCGGTGATGGCGTTAAAGTAAGCCATATGTCCGCCCAGAAATTTCAGGCCCGTATATTTGGTGGCGGTGCGACCATAAGCCGCGCTGCGACCCATGTTGCTGCTGTACAGATTCGCCATGTAGCCCTTGTTCCAGAAGGGATCTTCATCGTCCGGCGGCCGCCGCGGCTGTCGTCCGGGCCGCCGACGTTGTTCGCCTTCATTTGTACAGCCACTACCGCCGTCGCCGGTACGATAATCGGGTTCGGGACGGTCGCGGGTGCCGCGAGCCAGACCGATCAAAGCCGAGGGCGCCGATTTACCCGGATAGCTGATAGCTTTACGCATGACTTTTTCGCGACCCCAATCGATAAACTGGCCCATTGTATCGCGCGTGCGAATTGCATCCGCCTGCCAGGATTGGTTGTCGATCTGCTCATCGATTTCATCCGATGGACGTGGAACCGCAATCTCAATCATGCCGCTTAAGTCGGTCATACCTGGATATAAATCCGGTATAATCCGAAATTGAATACGCTGACCATGCTCCAGATACACATTCTGTAAGCCGGGATCAAAACGAACCATAGAATTAAATAAACCCACGGCGCGCACGTTTAAGTTATCCAGATCATCACCCAGGTTCAATATCTCCCAGGTCTGAATAAAATTGGCGTTGTTTTCGGAAAGCTTGCGCAATTGGATGCGCGGTTCATTGGGCACGAATTGAATTTGCATTTGCATACCGGCGACTTTACGGGCGTCTTCGATATAATCATCTTCGCCGGACAATACATACAGGCTGATGGGTGTTGTGTATGAAGTTCGATCGGGCCGGGGTGCGTTGATTGATATGGTAACCTGCATATTCGCATCCGCTTCCAGCCACACGGGGTCGTCCACCGAACCGGGACCGGTGAATCCAATGACCGGATCGCTTTCCGCACGCTCGCTTTCACCGTCCGGATCATATTGATCGGAACGCACGAAGATTAAACTGCGCTCGGAACCGCCGTGCAATTGAATGGGAAACTCACGGGCATAGCCGATGGGTACGGTCAATTGGCGATTCTGATCCGCGAATTTTGCCGGGCGCTCTTCAGCCAGACGCGTGCCGGATGGCATCCAGATTACGGCCGACAACACACAGATCAACACACTACGTGCCCGTATAATGAGTCGCAACCGATTCCCAATGTGTTTGAACATAGCAATCCTTCCCATTTGTCGGACCGAATTTGATGGGGAGTTGCCGGGTGCCTTAAAAACGGCAATCATTATTCTGGTGAGTAAAAAATGTATCCTTATAAACGAAACGGTCGGGATTCAGAACTGTCGGACATTTGAACCAATTGCAGCTCAAGCACCGGCGCCAAAATCGCTTTTTAGAAACAGACTGATGAGCTCGACATTTTCGGCGGCCAACGCTTCGCGACCGCCCTCTTCCCGATCAACAATACACAGAGCATGATTCACCTGGAAGCCGGCGGATCGCAGGGCATGCAAAGCCACAATAGAAGAACCACCGGTAGTAACCACATCATCGATTAAGATGGTCGCACCGTCGGGATGATCGGGCCCTTCGTATTCGATTTGTTTGCCCGTTCCATGTTGCTTGGCCGCTTTACGCACTATAATGGGATATATAGTACGCTCCTGCTCGGCATACGCCAGCGAAACGGCCAGCGCGATCGGATCGGCACCGAGGGTCAATCCACCGAGCGCCACCGGCTCGGCCGGCAGGGTGGGAAAGATTTCATCGCGTATGGCCAGCGCCAATCGACGTAGCTGTGCCGGCACCATGGTGATCTGTTTGCAGTTAAAGTAATGATGCGAAAACTTTCCGGATGTGAGCGTGAAGCCCGCCGGGTCATAACGGTAAATGGATTGGCGCGTGAACTCAAACAGTTCCCGGACGATTTTGCCTTCAAACATGTATAATCCCGTGATTGTATTTTCGCTCAATATCGATTTCGATGAAATCGTGTGCACATTATTAGAACGTATTGCGGCGGCCTCGAATTTCCGCGAAGACCGTTTCCGAATCGGCCCCGGCTAATCCCACTGTCCGGGCAATTTCGGCCGCGTCGGCCCGCAGAAAGGGATTGGTCTTCAAATCTTCCGCCAGCTCATACGGGATGGTGGGCTGGCCGGCGGCACGCAACCGTTTTACGACTTCCATGCGGGCTTTGAGGTGTGGATTGCCCGGATCGACTGTTAGGGCAAAATTGCCATTCTTTTCCGTATATTCATGTGCGCAATATAC
>JAGRMX010000052.1 GCA_020441025.1 Leptospiraceae bacterium | reverse complement strand
ATGGTCTGCACCCGTGCGTCGATGTACGCTCGCGCAATGGGGTACTCGATCATGTAACCGAAGCCGCCGAAGAATTGCAGGCACTCGTCAACATGTCGTTTCAACATCTCCGAACACATTAACTTCAACTGGGATGCCAGTACGCGATCGGATTTACCCTGATTGTGTAAAATCAAAACCTGATCGGCGTAGGCCCGGGCGCCGGCCTGTTCGGTAGCCATATCCGCCAGTCGAAAGCGAATGTGCTGAAATTTGCCGATGCTCTGTCCGAAGGCCTGGCGCTCTTTAACGTATTTGAGAGTCATATCCAGCACCGCTTCGGCGCTACGAATATTGGCCAGTCCCAATACCAATCGTTCCTGCAGCAGTTCGGACATTAAGTATCGGAAACCGTAACCTGTTCGCCCGATCAGATTCTCTTTAGGTACTTTAACATCATTAAAAAACAATTCGGCGGTATCCTGCGCGTGCATCCCGATTTTATTCAGCTTGCGTCCGCGTTCGAATCCGTCCATGCCGCGCTCCACCATCAGCAACGAAATGCCGTGGATTCCGCGTTCGGGATTGGTCTTGGTTACAACAATTACCAGGTCCGATAGATAACCGTTGGAAATAAAAGTTTTAGAACCGTTCAGTAAGTAATGATCGCCTTTATCGATTGCGGTGGATTTAATACCCGCCAGGTCGGACCCCGCGTCGGGCTCGGTCATGCCGATGGCCAGGATTTTTTTACCGGCAATGATGTCGGGCAACCAACGCTTCTTCTGTTCGTCATTGGCATAATGCAGGACGTAGGGCGCGATGATATCGCCATGCAGGCTGTGCATGAAGCCGGTATTACCCACGGCGGCGCCTTCCTCGATGGCGATGGCATTGTAAAAGAAATCGGTCCCGGCCCCGCCGTATTCTTCCGGAAAACTCGGGCAGATGAGCCCCAGTTGGCCGGCCTTCTCCCACACTTCGCGCGGAACAATACGATCCTCATCCCATTTTTCCAGATTGGGTTGCACTTCCCTGGCAAAAAAGTCCGCCGCCATATCGCGATAGGCGTAATGTTCATCGGTAAAAGGGACGGCTCGAGGCATTCGTTTCATGGTTACAACTCCGCAGTAAACTCCGCAGACAAATCTGGGCGGCGGACGTACTCAGTCCAACGAAAAATCGCGCGGACAATCCGTTTGAAAAGTCACTTTGAACCCAGATGCTCTCAAAATCGTAAGGAGGCGGTTCTGACATGACTTCTAAGACGAGCGGCTCAGCGAAAGTAATAACCTTCGTCCAGCACCGTTCCTGAAATGAACCGCCGAAAAATTTCCACTTTGCGTGGGCCGAACACGCGATTGCGGTTGTCCCGCAGCCACTTTTCCACGCCCAGATAGGTGACGCCCGGTTGTTCTTTTTTGCGCATCTGCACGCCTTCTTCATACAGAATGCGATACTCCCGTTTTACCATTTCCAGTTGTCGGGAATAGGTCAGGTAGGAGTCCACATTTTCACCGGCAACGTCCTGGAAATATTTCTTCCACCAGTCGATGAGAATCTTTTTAATGATCTCTTCCGGAAACTCGCGCGATGTATTCTGATTGGCATCCAGATAAAACATTTCGCCTAACTGTTGGGCGCGCAGATATTTTAAGGTAATGCGATACAGAACCGTTGCGCCGCAATGATACAAAAACACCTCCGGTTTGGCCAGTCCGGGAAAATCTTTATCCAGAATTTTCTCCGCGGCGTCATCCAGGATGGAAGTAATCAGCTGCTGGTATTGCACGATCACGTCGTCGCTCTGGCCTTTCAATACCTGTGCGGCCGCGGCGTTCATCGGGCCCTTAATGTTATCCTCTTCGATGTTTACATGATAGGATTTTTTGAATGTCTCTACGCACTGTTCAAAATAAACCAACGGCACTTCAAAACGGTAGTGGGGCGTACGGTTCCAGTCCCGACTGCCCAGAATGGGCACGCTGATAATACTCGCGCGATTGAGTTTATGCTCGCGGGTCTCAAGTACGATGTTGGCGGCCAGCGAGCCTTCAAAATCGCGATTTTCGTTGTCTTCCTCTTCGACGGGTGCTTCGGCCGTGACCGTGTTCGATTCGGTTTCATCGGACAGTCCCAGCATGGCGGCGATGTTGTAGCGTATGCCCGGATTATATTGGATGTCGATTTTACGACTGCGGGTAATGGGATCGACATTCTCGTTATTGACACGAATGTGCATGCGCATCTCGTCCAGAAACGAATCGGTTTGCCGGATGAGCAACGCCAGAGGGCGAATGAATTGCTGATCGATTTTGCGGGCCAGCTGTCTGGTTTCGTTGATGACAATCAGAGTATCGATGTCTTTGGATACTTCGCGCCATTCGGTGCGGGCAATGTCATTGAAGGTGCGCACCTTTTCGTAATAGCGCTTGAGTTTGAGGAAATTGAGTTGATTGGCGTCGGGCTCTTCTTCGAAATAACGTCGACTGAGTCGACGTGCTTCTCGTTCCAACGGGGCGTCGCTGGCGGTTTCAATATAGATGCGATAGCTCTTCTTGATTTTTTCCAGCGCCGGTTTTAAGCGTTCGCCATGTTGTTCTACCAACGAACGGATTTGAGGCGAATGTGAGCCGGCATAAAACTGATCTTCCACCAATTCGGCCGAACTGAAATGCGGCCGCAGTACCAGATCGATGGAGCGAACAAAATCGCGGTGATCTTTTACATCCCGGGCGCTGAAATCGTTTTGTTCATCGTACTCGCCGTCGGTGAAATTGCTGCTTTTCTCCAGCAGCATCTCACGACTGCGACGCCGGGCATCGTGTTCTTCGGGATCATCGCCAAAAGGGTGTAGCATGGCAACGCCGCTCCCACGCCGGTATCAATGCGCCGGCGCGGGATTCGGGTTAACGCCGCCGGGGGAAACCGAATCCGGATCGGCATCGTCCGGGTTCCCGCCTTCGGCCTGGTCGCCATGGATGAGGGCGTTCAACTCATTGCCCGTAATGCTTTCCCGGGCCAATAACGCTTTGGCGATCTTATCCAGACGGTCGCGGCTTTCGGAAAGCATGCTGCGTCCGCGGTTCAATTGTTCTTCTACAATGCGGCGCACTTCTTCATCGATGGCCGTTGCGGTTTCATCGCTGTAGTGTCGCGGCGCGCCGATTTCGCGGCCCAGGAACACATTGTCATTGTCGTTGTTATACGAAATCGTACCCAATCGCTCGGACATGCCCCATTCGCAAACCATGCGACGCGCAATATTAGTGGCCACCTGAATGTCGTTGGATGCGCCGGTGGAAGTATCGCCGAAAATGATGTCTTCCGCCAGGTAGCCGCCCATCAAAACGCAGATGCGATCTTCCCAGTAACGACGGGGCTGGATGTGACGATCCTCTTCCGGCAGACTCTGGGTTAAACCCAGGGCGCGACCACGCGGAATGATGGTGACCTTATGCACGGGTTCCGCATAGGGCAGCAGGCTGCCCAGCATGGCGTGTCCGCCTTCATGATAGGCGATGACTTCTTTTTCTTTAGGCGTAATCAGGAAGCTGCGTCGTTCCGGACCCATCATGACCTTGTCTTTGGCTTCTTCCAGTTCATCCATGGTTACCCGTTTCTTGTTGCGACGGGCGGCCAGCAGAGCGGCCTCGTTGATCAGGTTGGCCAGGTCGGCGCCGGTAAAGCCGGGAGTACCCCGGGCAATCTGGGAGAAGCTCACATCGGAAGTGATGGGGATTTTGCGTCCGTGAATTTTAAGAATGGCTTCGCGACCCTTAACATCGGGCGTGTCTACCACAACCTGTCGATCAAAACGACCGGGTCGCAACAGAGCGGGGTCGAGTACATCCGGTCGGTTGGTGGCGGCGATGATAATGACGCCTTCGTTTTCTTCAAAGCCGTCCATTTCTACCAGCATCTGGTTCAATGTTTGTTCACGCTCGTCATGACCGCCGCCCAATCCGGCACCGCGCAGACGACCGACCGCGTCGATCTCATCGATGAAAACAATACAGGGCGAATTCTTCTTGGCCTGATCGAAGAGATCGCGCACCCGGGATGCGCCTACGCCTACGAACATTTCCACGAAGTCCGATCCGGAAATGGAATAAAAAGGCACGCCCGCTTCACCCGCAATGGCGCGTGCCAGCAGAGTTTTACCGGTGCCCGGAGGACCGACCAACAGCACGCCTTTCGGAATTTTAGCACCGATGGCCTGGAACTTGCGCGGGTCTTTGAGGAAATCGACCACTTCCTGCAGTTCCACTTTGGCTTCATCGCAACCGGCCACGTCCTGGAATGTGACTTTATTTTTACCATCCGATTGTAACTTGGCTTTGCTCTTTCCGAATGCCAGTGCGCGATTGCCGGTGCTCTGCAACTGGCGCATCATAAACATCCAGAAGAATACGATCAACAGAATGATGGGAATGAATGTCAGAAAGGAGGACCAGAACCCGCCTTCGTCTTCGTTCTTTAAGCGATAGTGTAATTGATTGGCTTCGAGGGTGTCTTTCAATTCATCGGTAACGGTGCCCGGAATGATTTCTACCACGAACGGGTAAGTATAGTTCAGTATTTCTTCGCGACTGGCGTTGGCCGGAACTTCCACACCGGGTTTCGCAAAGCGTCCGGTAATCTTCTTATTGGAAATCTGGAGTGTAACCGGCTCCTGACCGAGCCCCAGGAAAGAGGGCGTACTTTCTTCCGGAGCTTCTTTTTGCAGTGGAGATATGATGGTTCCGATTTCGGATTGGCCCTCGGGGGTGAGCATACTCTTGAATTCCGAGTAGGTCAGCACTTCCGTTTCACGGGGCTGTTCGGTTTTGCCCATCTGACTGGTGAACAGTAAGACGAGAAAAATACTCAGAATTATGAAAATAAAGTATTTCAGATTCTTGTTCATTCCGGTTTTAGCTCCCACCCGTTGAACTTTGTTTCGCAGGGCGCCTGCGCAGTACGTCCGGTTTAGCTAAAGCGGACGGGCCCTCAGGTTACAGACAAGATAAGCAGTCGCCGCACGGGCGTCAATTGCGATCGCCCGAATTGAACACGGTCTACCGGGGGACATATTTCCCGGTACGCGCGTAAAAAGGGGACGGCCCGGCTTCGCGCCAGGGCTTATATTTTAAATTTCTCTACGACCTCTTCAATGTCGCCGTGAGTGATGGAACGAATGGCCGCTTCCGCATCGTTGATGATGTTAATCAGCTGTAGATTTTCCAGCGGTTCAAATTCTTTGCCGATATATTTCAATCGTGTCGTTCCGTTTACATTGTCGCCCAGAATGCCCACGCGCACCCGGATGAATTCGGGCGATTTCAAAGCAATCGCCAGATTCTCAATGGCGGGGTGTTCGTAATTCTCGCCACCTTTCTCGACCACCAGTTTGCCCAGGGGCAGGGTGAAATCGTCCAGAATTACGATGATGTCATCCGGTTTGATACGCAGAAAGGACGCGATATACAGGGCGGCCTCTCCGCTCAACTCCGAGAAGGTCTGGGGCTTTAATAATACAATATCTTCACCCTCAAAATCGCCGCGCCCGATGAGCGATTTCTTTTTCTTCGTACGGATGTCGATGTCGTTGTTATTGGCGATTACTTCGAGAATTTTGAATCCAATGTTGGATCGGTGATTGATGTACTTCTCACCGGGATTCCCCAGCCCGATAATCAACTTCATAGATCGCTCCTTTTACGGTTTCAAGTTACTCCCTGTTCAGAGCCTGTCGGCCCGCCGCCCGGGTCGCCTTAACAACGATCTCAGGCGGCATGCCCGATATTAACCGGCGGCTGCCGCTTCTTCCGTGCCGGCTTCCGCTCCGCCGGCAGACTGAGCCGCCATACGGGAACGCGCAATTTTCAACACGATTGGATTGCCTTCCAGTTTGACCAGTTCCCAGGCCGCCGGCAGATCCAGATCTTTTAGATGCACCGCGTCGCCCACATCCAGATTGGTTATATCGACTGTAATAACGTCTTTAAATGTTTCGGGATTTGCCCGAATTTTCAGGCCGCGAATGAAGTGTTCCAACGCACCGCCGGCCTTTACGCCTTTGGATACGCCGGAAGTCTCAATGGCCACTTTAACCTGCGTTTTCTTGCCGTCGGTTACTCCCAGAAAATCCACGTGCAAAATGCGATCGGTAACCGGATGGCGCTGGATTTCACGCACAATCACACGATTGGTATTGCCGTCTATGTTCAGGTTGATTATCGAACTCTGACGCAGACCGGAAACCAACAGTTTATTGAACGCTTTTTCATCCAGCTCCACGGATTGGGACTGGCCGCCCTTGGTCATGATGGCCGGAATTTGTTCTTTCTGTCGCAAACGACCGGTGGCGTTTTTGCCGCTATCCTTGCGCGTATTCGCTTCCATTGTGAAAGTACTCATGGATCGGTTCTCCTGTGATGCCTTAAAATCTCTATCAGTATAAACATATTTCATAATCACACGGATGCGGTTATGATTGTATACGAAGTAGTTCCCATTTATTAATAATTAAGTCCGTTTACTCAGATCTTAACATGCATTTTCGGCAAATGCAAGTCGGTTCTATAAAAACAACGAGCTGACCGACTCCTCGTTGTGTATGCGGCGAATCGCTTCGCTACATAATGCGGCCACCGAAAGGACGGTCAGTTTATCAAAACGCTTATCTTCCGGCATCTGAATGGAATTGGTCACTATGATTTCATCGATGCAGGAGTCGCGCAGTCGCTCCACCGCCGGGCCGGAAAGCACCGGATGGGTGGCGCAGGCCAGAACCGCATGTGCGCCGTTTTCTTTCAGAGCCGACGCGGCTTTGGTGATGGTGCCGGCGGTATCGATCATGTCGTCGTACAGAATACATGTACGGCCTTCCACATCCCCGATGACATTCATGATTTCGGCGATGTTGGCCTTCGGTCGGCGCTTATCGATAATGGCCAGTCCGGCGTTGATCTGACGTGCCAGGAATCGGGCGCGCTCCACGCCACCCGAATCGGGTGAAACCACCACGGGCTCATGCAGATTGCGACCCTGCAGGTAGCGCACAAATACCGGCGCGGCATACAGATGATCCACGGGAATTCGAAAAAAGCCCTGAATCTGATCGGCGTGCAGGTCCATGCACAGCAGTCGATCGGGCAGCATGGATTCCAGTAAATCGGCCACCACCCGGGCGGAGATGGGTACCCGCGGCTCCGATTTGCGATCCTGACGACCATAGCCATAGTACGGAATCACCACCGTAATCCGGGAGGCCGACGCGCGCCGAATGGCGTCCAGCATCAGTAACACTTCCATTAAATGGTCATTGGCCGGCGAAGAAATGGGCTGAATTAAAAATACATCGCGACCACGACAGTTGTCTTCCAGTTTGACCGCAATCTCCCCGTCCGAGAATTGCTTGATGGACGCCGCACCGATTTGCATGCCCAGATGCTGGCTGATTTCTTCCGCCAGCGACCGGTTGGCGTTCCCGCTGAATATGAGTAATTCGTATGACATGATCAGGTTCTCAGCTTGAGCTTCTCTTCCAGTAAGTCTAAATCCGCACGGGAGTTCACGCCATGCGCTTCCATGGCATCGGTCAATAGATGGGAACCCACATTGCGATTCTGCTTGCGGTACAGCGCAATGGCATCCGGGAGATAGTATTCGCCCTGGGCGTTATTGGTATCAATGCGGGTCAACAGCTCGAAAATTTCGGGCGCTTCGAGAATGTAACTGCCGGTATTGACCTCATCGATGCGTCGAATCTCATCGCTGGCATCTTTTTCTTCTATAATAGATGTTAATTTTCCTTCCTCATTGCGCACCAGGCGACCGTAGCCGGTGGGTGGATCCAGCCGCGCGGACAGTACCGTGGCGCTGTTCTGCTCGGAGTTATGCCGATCCAGCAGGTCGGTGAGGGTTTGTGCGCGAATCATGGGCATGTCGCCGCAGGCCACCAGCACCGGCCCCTGGAAATCCGCCAGCGCATCCCGGGCACACAGGAAGGCATGCGCGGTGCCTTTTTGCTCCGCCTGGTGGGCAAATTCAATGCGGGTATCGGGATATTCGGGTACAATCGCTTCGACCATATCACGGCGATAACCGACTATGATGCAAATGCGGCGAAAGCCCGCCGCTATCAGGCTATCGAGTACATGCAGTAAGAGCGGTCGGCCCGCCAGTTCGGTGGCCACCTTGGGAATATCTGATTTCATGCGGGTGCCTTTGCCCGCGGCCAGAACCACCGCAGCGGCCTCTCTGCTTCCCTGACTGTCTGATCCGGTCATTTCCCCAACTCAAGTATGCTGGGCCGGGAGGATTCGAACCTCCGTATGCCTGGACCAAAACCAGGTGCCTTACCGCTTGGCGACGGCCCAATGTTCTCATTCATTGTAAATGAGTGCCTGAATCTATAGCCCGTTCGATGGGAACTCATGTGCCGGTTCCATCAAAAACGGAAGGTGCGAAAGGGAAGCTCCGAAAACCGCCGCTGTACCTGTTCAAGAAACAGTTTCTGTTTTTCTTCGTCCTTGACCAACGCATACATGGTGGAACCGGAGCCAGACAGCGAAGCGTAATCGGCTCCGCATTCATAAAAGGCCGATTTGAGTTCCCCCAGAAAGGGAAACATTTCAAAAACCGGCCCTTCAAAATCGTTGCGGATTGCTCCGATCTGTTTCCATTCCGAATGCGTAAGTGCTGCGCGCACCCCGGCAGTCAGACCCGACAATGATTTTGGAGGTGGGGCCCCCTGTAAAGTCCTTTTCATATGAGAGTAGGCCACGGCGGTGATGATGGATTGGGGTGGAATGCATAACACTCCGTAGCCGGGGCCGATGCTTATGTCTTCCTGCAACTCGCCGATGCCATACACCAGTGCGGGACGCCCGGTGAGAAAAAAGGGCACGTCGGCACCCAACCTCACAGCAAGAGTTTGCAGAGTTTGTGTCGGCACTCCGACAGTCTGGCCGATGTAGCGCAGTAAAACGCCGGCATTGGAGCTGCCACCGCCCAATCCCCCGCCGGCGGGGATGCGTTTTTCCAGATGCACATGCAGGCCGGCCTG
Organism: Leptospiraceae bacterium; assembly: GCA_020441025.1. GTDB lineage: Bacteria > Spirochaetota > Leptospiria > Leptospirales > Leptonemataceae > JAGRMX01. Next base: position 3,555 of record JAGRMX010000052.1, on the reverse strand, counting down.
TCGCAGAGGGCGCGTGAACTCCAGCGCCCGCCAGATCAGGTTGCGGGAGGGGTCGCCGCGCTCGCTGACCGCTTCGAATTGGTCGAACTGATCACCGATCAGGTGATTGGTGGAAGTGAATCGATCGGTACCCGATGCGGGTCCGGGTGTAATGGTCAGGGTGTCGTGGAAGGAGATGGGGACAAAAATGCTGGTGAGGAAGTGGTAGCCGTCGGCCGCCCGTCGATGATGAACCTGCAGGCCCAGATTGATCTTGGCCGGAGATTCCAGAACGCGCGGCGTCACATTACTTGCTCAGTTTCTTCTCAACGAATTTCACGTGCTTGCGGGCTTTAGGATCGTACTTCATGACTTCCAGCTTGCCCTGCTGCTTTTTCTTATTCTTGGTGAAGGTATAGAAAAAGCCCGTTCCCGCCGTGGATTCCAGTTTCATCAATTCACGCATAGGCCGGTTTTTTCGGAGTCAGGCTGGAACGCAACCACAGATTTGCGGGTAAACGACCTGTTCCTGAGCGCGGATCAGAGTGATTGGGCCGGCGCTCGGGCCTGCAATTTCTGTATTAGATCTGCCTGGTTCTCAATGGGACCGGGCAGCATGACGCGCTTGCCATTCTTGCGGGTGACCTGGATGGATTGATCCTCCGGATTTGCCGACACGCTTTGAATATCGGCCAGTTTGACCTTCGCGCGATTGCCGATTTCCTTCCAGCGGACTTCATTCGCGTCGAGTTCGATTTTGCCGCCCAGAAAAATCGATTTGCGCATGAACACACCCAGTGCCAATCCCCCGCCTATGGCGAAGGTCATTATGACGGCGCTGATCGTAGCGATGATGATGGCTGCCGCCATATTCTCGGGCGGGATGCGGACCAGAATCAAAATGAACAGACCGATTCCGATAACGGCAAAGACGGCAAATATGATCAGCGAGCGCCGTATGGTACGGCGTCGATCGGCGGGCCAGGCTTCTGGTAACAGACGATAGGTATCCATGCGTGATTGCCGAATGCGTCCCGGGAAAAGTCAAGCCCGGATTATTATTCGTAAGCTTTCTTATAGAAAATGCGGAGTTCCGACAATCCGTGCAATAGTTCCTGTAATCCGGTGCGTAGTTCCGACGTTGCATGCAATAAGTCCTGTAGTCTGCTGCGTTGTTCCGACAGGAGCGCGTAGTTCCGACACCCGGCCGTCAGAGCACTGACAATTTCATATCTGATCCGTTGTTTGGAACTAACTCCCCGAAAATCGGTATTTTTTACGTGACGGAATATCGGGAAGCAGTAGAATTTGCCCACGCAAAAGGAGGTGGTCCAATGAAGTATAGTAGTATTAAGACCGGCGAGGTGGCTGGGCGGTAAGCTCGGACAACTCGAGCCAGAGCTGTTCGCAGCTTTCGGCAATCCAACCAGACCACCGCCTTCCGTAGCTCCCGGACCTGGTCCCCCGGGGCTTCGCGCAGTCGCTACGGAAGGTTCTCTTACCTTTTTTATCCTGCCTGTTTTGATTTAGCCTGCATTCGAACAACTTCAACCTGAAGAGTGGCCTGTACCGGATGTTCCTGGCTCAGGAAAGCATCTATGGCATCAAGGGTCGTGGCGTGATAATAGCGCTCGTGGCATTCAGGACACACCTGGGCTTCCACGTTTTCTACTATGTACAGCCTTCCGTTCAGCCAGTGGTTTTTTGTAACCCGGCGAGCGGCAGTGTTATGTTGGCAGAATTCACAAATCAAAGGTTCCATTTTCAGCGAAGGTCGTAATAATAATCAATTGTGCTTTTGAATCAAAACGACATATTACGTTGATGAGTCTACCATCATTCGCCGGACCAAGCAATCGATATTTAGGTCCATTAGATGCCATAAGGTCATTGGCCGGTAATCTTAGCTTTGATCGGCTGGAAAATATTTATTGGCAAGTTAGAGCAAATATTGTCCGATTTGTATTATATGTCAGAAGCGCAGGTGGTAGAGTTGAGTTTTGGAGTGCTGGGTCGGGAATTGCCGGCCGACCACGGATATGGGCTGTATTCCGCTATTTCGCATGTCTGTCCCGAATTGCATGAGAAAGATTGGTGGAGTCTGCAAACCATATCCGGATTTAGAGATGGGCAGGGGCGTATTCGATTGGATAAGAGTTCGCGTATGCGCATTCGCTTGCCGGTCGAAAGGCTGCCTGTTGTGAATGCTCTGGCCGGGCGCGAGTTGAGCATAGGCATTCACCGAATTCGACTAACTGTTCCGCAATTACATCTACTCCAGCCGCGTGATATTCTCAAAGCGCGTCTGGTCGTGATCAAAGGTTTCACAGAGCCGGATGCGTTTCTGGAAGCGGCTATGCGGCAATTTGACGCGCTGGGTATCCAGGCGGAGGCGCTGATTGACCGAGATGCGTCCGGAAACCCGCTACGCAAAACAATCAAAATTCGACGCTTTACTGTGGTCGGTTTTGGCATGTGTGTACTGGGATTAAATGCGGAAGATTCCCTGAAGCTGCAAATTCACGGCATCGGTGGAAAGCGGCGCATGGGTTGCGGTGTTTTTATTCCCGGTCCCCGTAAGATTGTTCAGAAGTCCGCATGAATCTGCTGGCCAAATCATACGGCGGACTCCGGCGAGGAGCAACGCCGCCAGAATACGCATTTCTGGAACATCATTCCATTGCGACCGCGCGGGTCGCACTTGTTCTGGTGCGTAGATTAAAAAGTGTGATCCAGGAATGGAGTGGTTTCACCGGAGAAACGCTAAAGTATTATGAAAAGATGCTTATTCTGTCAGCCGGATTTCATGATTACGGTAAGGCCAATGAAGATTATCAGCATTTTATAAAGAGAGGAGGCCGACAGCTTTTCAGGCATGAGTATCTATCTCTGTATGTGCTGTTACATGATAGCGTTTTATCCGCATGGTGGCAAACAATTCTACCGTCGCCGGAGATTCAGCGCATCGGTTTGTTTGCGATTGTGGGGCATCATTTGAAGGCGTCCATTGAGCGGTTCAAATCGATTGAATATCATTATGCGCAAGTTAAGGCGTGGTGGCACTCGAACCAGACTATATATTTAATAAATGAGATCTGTCGTCTGGCGGGTGTCGAACCTCCTCAATACGAAAGCGCGAATGAAAAAGGCGATAAAGAAGACGCGGAGCGGATTTTTGCGTCCATTGAGAATTGGATAAGAAGCTGTCTGCTTGATGAACTTGATTGTGCTTATGAACGGCCGCTTGCTCTGGCTCGCGCGATTGTGATTGCCGCCGACCGGCTTGCATCGGCGACCAACGGACCCGACGAGTTAGAATCCTGGGCCGACGGAGCCCTGAGCACGGTTCTTTCTCGTAGTGATATTCAAAGCATTATAATACAGAGTCTTGGTGATAAGCGACTGCATCCTTTTCAAGAGGCCGTTGGTAAATCAGCGGACCGCATCACGGTCGTTCAGGCTGGATGTGGAAATGGAAAGACCCTGGCGGCATTTGTATGGGCTCAAAAATACGCAGTTAAACGAAAGCTTTTTATTTGTTATCCGACCAGAGGAACAGCGACCGAGGGTTTCCTG
>JAGRMX010000529.1 GCA_020441025.1 Leptospiraceae bacterium | reverse complement strand
CAATTTCAGTGAAGCCAGTCTGAGACGCTTCATCCAATCCCCGCCTCCGGAGCGTCCCCGCTCACCGGAAGCGGAACAAAATCGGGACCAACTGGCGGATCAAGCTCGCACGGCTCGCGCTCGCCGGGTTACCGAAATCTTGAAATCCGCCGGACAGGGCGGTCCGGCCGGGCCGGGACATACCGAGCAGAGCGCGGGTATGCACGATGCCTTGATCCGGCAGCATCTATCCGAACTGGTTCGTTCCATGATGCAGGAAAATCGATTGGAAGAACTACAGGTGATTTTATCGGATCATCGTAAGTTTATTGATGATATACTCCAGCTTATGGCCCGCGAAGGCCAGTAAACCCGGTCTTAATCGGTTAACATGATCCGGAACCAACCATGGTTCGGGTTTCAAGTTCTGAAGCATGCCGAGCAAAAGACTCAGCGCACACCCCGCCGGCGGGCCATCTCTCGACTGGTAGCCAGAACGCGATTCATTTCAGCGGTCACCGCCAGGCGTTCCATGGCCTGAATTTTCGCACTTACCGAATTGATAACATCTGCGGGCAGCGGATCGCCGGCTTCATCAAGGACGGCGGTAATCTGGCGGTCCAGAATCAACAGTCGAGCGAAGTCCTTACGATAATGAAGACGGGCAATCTTAAACAGATGTTCGCCGCTATCGACCCCCGCCAAACGCCCGTCCGGTAATCGTAACGTATCCCCCGGAAACACCAGGTCCGGATCGCGCAATCCCCGGGCGCCTCCATCTACCGGAGCAAATCCATTACCGGCGGCCAGCACATTCACATAGGCCAACACTTCGCGAATTTCCGGTCGGACCTGATCTTCGCCCGGTATGGGTTCCGCATCGTTTTGCATTTCACCCGGCGCCACTAATTCGGCGGCTTCCCGTTCGGCTGCGCTATCGCCATGCAGAGAAATAGACGCGGCGGGATCGAACGCCGAGAAAGCCTTAACCGTGGCGAAGAACAACAGGCCCACCACGACTATGGCAACCAGCGGAATAAGCAACAATCCCAATCGACTTTCACGCATCCAATCCCAGAAGGCGCCCATACGCATGCGTAAACCATCCCACAAATCCAACATGCGATCCGCAAAGCTTACGTCCGTATTACGTCGAGCCGGCGCCTGCAATTGCACCGGCCGATCATTACCGGGCTTTTGTTTTTTTAATTCAGTCAGGCCATTCAACAACAGCGCGAGTCGCTGACGTTCCTCTACCAGCTTCACACGTTCTTCGTACAGGCGCTCCATCAAATCCATGCAATTGCGATAACCGGGCGGATCTCCACCTTTATCGAGTGCCCGGGTCTGACGTTTGAGCAAACGTGGATAGTGCTTGGGATCCTGCTCTACCGCTTCGGCCGCCGGCGGAATTTGAAAACGAACCGGCTCCGGTGTCGTCGGACGCACAAGTACGAGCGTATCCTGTCCGCCCACGAATATCACATGGAATTCTACCGGCAAATTCTCCAGCGCCAGCCAATCCCGGAATCTAAATCGATCCGCGTTGTAGCGTTTCAACAGTCTCTCATACACATTGCGATTGCGTTTGTCATAAATTTTTTCAAAATGAGGTAAATGCCGGATGAAACGCAGCAACATTCCCAGATTGTTGAAGAAAGCCACATCCTCCCGGGGCACCGGAATGTTGCGCAATTCATTCAGAGCATCGGCCAGAGCTTCGGGAGAAAAATCGATCCCGGAATTTAACATCATGAAGTTGCGGATGATGTCATATTCGGCCCGATTTTCAAATCCGGACAGCAACCATTCCGCGATTGTTTCCACCTCGTCCGAAGAATACAATTTATACTCGCGACCGGCTACCAACGGATATACGTCCGGTCGTAATCGTTGTTTTTCATACTGATCCAGAGCGATCTGACCGGCGGTCGTCAGAATCAGTCTGCCACCGCCCAGTTCTTTGAAATCTTTCGCGGAGTGAATACTCTCAAAACTGAGATCATGCGGCGGACGAACAAAATCGAATTTATAGGATTGTTTGGCGCCCCCCAGCGGAAATTGAATCTGCACCATTCTATCCGAACCGGGCGACATCTTATAACTGAACACGCCATGCGATTGGGTACGACTCAAAAACAGGCTTACGTCCCGGGCGTGTGATAGAGCGCTGCCGTCCATCATACCGGTAATTTTCGTGCGTCCGTAGATTTTCTTCAGAGCGCCGAATTGTTCCTGCTCGGCGGTAAATATGCCGCAGTTTTCCTCGAGGTGACTTTTACGACGTAACAACTCTATGAAACCGGGAGCATGCGCCGAATAGGATATGGCCATCGATGCTCGGCCGACATCAATGGCGTTTTCAAATAGTGTATAGTGGTATTCGATCGAAGGATTTAACAGTAAGCCGGTACCGTTAAAATTCCAGTATAAAAACGGACGATCCGGATTCTGATGCGCATTCCGTCCGGTGTACAGAAAGCTTTTGATTTCCGTATCTTCACATTTACGTTCCCGACGTGACAGGGCGCGTTGTAACAGATCGTATTCTTTATCCAGTGTCACGCGAGTGCGACGCAATGCGTCGTGATCATACGTGCGCGAGCC
>JAGRMX010000528.1 GCA_020441025.1 Leptospiraceae bacterium | reverse complement strand
CTCCAGTCCGATGATCGTTTGATGTAACAGTACGTGATTTAATACCGATCCCAGCGAATATTTGGCGCCATCATCTTTCACGGCCGCTTCCACCGCTTCGGAAATGGCGATTCCCAACGACCCGGTGCTATCGGGGTTTTGAGCAAGTATCTTGCGTCCCGCTTCGGTTTCATTGGAAGGCGATGGAATCACAGTCGCTCCGAAGATCTCCATCATATTTTTGCGATACGGTTTCTGTTCGTATGAAATGCGCACCATATACACTTTGCATTCCAATCCAAACTTCTGGCAGGCAAATGCTAACGAACTGCCCCATTGACCGGCGCCGGTTTCGGTGGTGATGCGTTCCACGCCTTCCTGTTTGTTATAATAGGCCTGGGCCACGGCCGAATTCGGTTTGTGCGATCCGGTGGGGGACACGCCCTCGTATTTATAATAAATTCTGGCGGGCGTATCCAGAGCCTGCTCCAACGCCAGAGCGCGATACATGGGCGTCGGTCGCCAGAGGGTGTATACATCCCGTACCGCATCGGGGATTTGAATCCAGCGTTCGGTGGTCACTTCCTGTTTAATAGCTTCCATGGGAAAGATCGGAGCAAAATCTTCCGGTCCGGCGGGCTGCCCGGTGCCCGGATGCAGAGCCGGTTTGATGGGCGTGGGCATGTCGGCCTGGATGTTATACCATTTGTCCGGCATGTCCTTTTCGGTGAGCTGAAACTTACGCTGTGCGATCATGCGCATACAGGAAAACAGGCAAGCGATCGGTCAAGTGGAAACGCGATTTAACAAATGAGCGATGCGGAAGATATTGAAGAAAAACAACGGACAATTATGTTGATATAGACGGTCTGAAAGCACCGAGCAGCTCCTGGTGAGCATTGAAGTCTTATTGCCTCTTAAAAGTAAACGTCCCAACAGGATTCCCAACCAGTGGTGTATCCGCGATCAGACTGATAGGTGCCTGAGGATTGGTATCCAGGTCGGCGGCAATAAACGCCGCGCCGCTATCCGTTCCGGCATCATACATGTACAGATCCATAGTTTTAGAACTGACAAACGCGCCCTGTTCTTTCAAATCCACAGAGCCGACGCCTACAAACCAATCCGGACTGGGCGCCACCATCGAAAGCAGTGTAACTGCGGAAGCGTCTTTCGTAACCGAAAATTTCATCGTCACCGATCCGGGCGAATCAAAAGCTGTTCCATAGAATACCGAAATCGCTCCACCGTTCAGCATTTCCGAGTCAACCGGTGTAAAATCTCCATTCTCAGCTAATTTTTCCAGCCCGTTGGATGCCCGTTGACCTGTCTGCCAGAAATTTAAAACAGGGGAATGCACCGCCCCGACCGGAATAGAAAAATGTGGATTAGCCGGTATACCCAGAGTGCCACCGCTGTGCGTTGCCGCGCTCCATGTAGCTTTAAACGTGACGGAATAAGGAATGAATTCAGTTTGCGATAGGAATGCCAGCAGCGCCAGGTTAATCGCCTGGTCGGAATCGGTGTCGGTGATGGAACAGTGCGATCCGGTAAACAGGCCAAACACCAGAGCACACGTTCCGATGGTTCGCCCGATCCAGCGGTATACCAGGGTCAGATTTTGAAAAAAAAGGATGCTTTGACAACTGGACTTACTCTGCATGGGAATTCTCTTCAATAGTTATCCATTCGGTCAGTTGAGTGAGTTGTATCGAATGGAATGCCGGCGATTTTGTACCTCTCCCAATAATAAAATATAATAACATTATCAATCAATTACTATATTTCTTTAAGATCACGGAATGCCGGATCGGAAGCCACTTTTTTTATTACAATTCAAGAAATTGAGGCTTTTTTTGCGGACGTGTTCATGCTTTTGTAACTTTGTGCGGGCCTGCATATCGTATTCAGGATCGATTATTAGCCGGATGCCACCCGGTTGATCTGCAAAATTAATTTGATGCGAACTGTGCGACCGATTGCGATCTCACCGGCCTTTAAAGGTAAATTAAACGTTATGCCAAAGTCATACCGATCGATCTGGGTTTCGGCAATAAAGCCCCGTTTATAGACACCCCAGGCGTCCGCCAGCGGGGGAAAACTTTTTACGCGCAAATCGACGCTGCGGGTTACATCGCGGACGGTAAGATCGCCTTTTAAGACAAATTCATCGGCGGACTGTACTTCCACAGCAGTACTGTTAAAAGTCATATTGGGAAAATGTTCCGAATCAAAAAAATCTGCCGAACGCAGGTGGTTATCGCGGGCGGATACGAACGTGTCGATGCTGGTAGTTTTGATGATGGCGTTCAGTGCCGTGTTTTCCAGATGATTCTCATCGTAGCGAATATCGACCAGGTGCACCCGAAAGATACCGCGTACAGAAGTGGTCAGATAATCGATTTCGAATCCGATTTCGGTATGATCGTTATCCGTCTCCCAGGCCGGGAGATCCACCGGCAAATCGCCTATCAAAGCGCTTTTATATTCGATCGTGCTCGGTCCGGCATCCGTACCGGCCGCTCCGTTTACTCTTGTGCGAAGCTCGTCGCTTACGTCCAGAAATTCATAAATGGGCTGTGCGCTGCTTAACCCGCGCAATTGCGCGTGAAAAATG
>JAGRMX010000527.1 GCA_020441025.1 Leptospiraceae bacterium | reverse complement strand
TATCCATGTTCCGGTGTGGCGATCCTGAAATCCGGAGCGATGCCCCGCCGCAATAAGACCTTCCGATGGCGCCGCGATACGTACTATGCCCGCCACAGGTAGAAAATAACTCAGGCCGGTCCCCCGTAGACACTGGATGGCTATTTGCCTGTCGGAACTTCGACGGCCTTCATTGGAATGCAGCGCGCGGAGTTCCGACAGATTGCCGCGCAAAACCCGGAATGCCTGTATAATCGATTGACTGCGTTCATGCGCCCAGCGCGGCCGATCCGGGTTACGATCGGGATGATACTGTTTGATCAGTTGCCGGAAATGCGATTCCAGTTCCTCAGGCTCGGGAACCCGGTTGAGCTGTAAAATTGACAGGAGTGATTCCAGCTCGGTGACATCCGGCAGAGTGGTCTGTTGATTTCCGTAAGCCATGCGGAACTTCGGCAAGAGAATGTATATACATCATCGGAAAACTACGCGGCCCTATGCAGATCTTTTTGGACTGCCGGGCGGAAGAGCGCAACGGCGAAAAATCGGATTCAATTTTTCAGGGTGCGATTCGGCCCCAGAGGGTAGCGTTTTCCAGCGGAGATCGGGCTGGAATCTGAATCTGTCGGAACTTCGACCGATTGGATTGCAAATACTCGTTGAGAACCGGTTCCCAGCCGTGGTTCTTATCCAGCAGGAAGCAATCAATCTCGCGATAGCGCGTTCGTAAAAACTCCGGGTAATCCAGGGGATAAAGGGCGGGCTCATATTTCCGTACCATTGTATTGATCAAATCGGGGAGCAATCCCGTGGCCTGATTGTCACTCTGCAATTTACCTGGAACAAATTCCAGTACTTCCATATCCGGATAAATGCTCCGCAATCGAAAATATGGATCGGGTCGTACCCGTAAATAAACACTCCGGCACTCGTGCGCGTTTAGCAGGACCTTTTGCTGAAAGTCTTCGGCCGCATCGGGAGTGCGGTACACAAAATTTTCTCGTACTGTAAATATGAGAAAGGTCGCCAGAAAAAGAACACCCAGCGCGTGCAGAGGCCACCTTGATTGTACCGGAGATCGGGCCGAGGCGTGCAGGTGATACATATTTACGGCTAACAGTAACAGCGTCGGTCCGGCATACAATGGATACCAGGCTTCCGAATTTAAGAACAACAGAATAAATACGGCCAGCATGGCGAAATACAAACGCAGAGTTAACAGCGATTGCCAGCGACCCATGGGAATGTTGCGAATGCGTGTGATAATTATATAAGCGCCACCGGCTATAACAGCCAGAAAAACCAGCAGAACCGGAATCATTGTGTAGGCCTTGCCGCCATACTGGGCCGAGAATACCACGAAAACGCCGCCGGTGTCACCTCCCAGAAGACTGAAGATATCCTTTTTGCGGAGCAGTTGCAGGCCGAATTGCAGAGCGAATAATCCGGGATAGCGGATAATGTACACCAACCAACCCATCACGGGAAGTATGGCGCCGATTCCAAACATCAGAAAACCGCGCCAACGGGGAATGATAAAAATAAAAACAATCGGCGCTAAAAGAATTGCAATGGGATGACTGATGGCCGCGCCACCCACGCAAATCCCCGTCCAAAAATAATTCCATATCCAGAATGAAGCGGAGCTTGCTGTCGTATGGGAAGAGGATTGCGAAGCGGCGAAACTCAATTGCATAGCGCCGGATTCGGATTTCGATTCCATGACACTGGCGTGTATGATATCGGGACCGTCTCCGTATTGTTTTAAGTGCGCACGGATGAGAAAGAAAAACGCGCCCAGATACCAGCACATGCTGAGCATATCCATGCGGGCCGTATTCGCGGCACGCAAAAAGGTCAAATCAAAGCAGATGGCCAACAGGGCCAGAACGCGTACATGTCGGGCGGTATCGAGCAATGCTATGATACGCCGAAAAATATACAATGCCAGGCACGCCAGTCCAAAGGACAGACTGCGGGCGACGAATTGGCTTTCACCGGTCAGCGCGTAAACTCCGGACAACAAGATCATGAAAAGTGGTGAATTCCACAGCGTGGCCCGATCCATACCCGGAATCAATCCGTCCAGAACGGCGGTACGAAATCGACCGTGTTCGGCCAGCGCAATGGCCGGGCTGGAAAAAAGCGCTTCGTCGGGCCAGGCAAGCGGGGCGATGGAATAATTCATGCCCACATTCAGAGCTAATAAAAGAATAAAAGGAAGAATTGCGGTCAGATGAGGAAAACGGCGGGTCATTCCGATTGCATGGCCGACAGGGCTTCTTTTTCGCTGTCGTATAGCTTGAACACCTGTTCAATCTCCACTACTTCGAACAGTTTCATGATCGGACGGGACACTTCACACAGACACATCTGTCTACCGGAAGAAGATTGGCGTCGGAACAGACTCAGCAGGGCGCCGATACCGGACGATGACATGTAGCTGACCCTCGCAAGATTGATCACCAGGTTCTGAGATTTTTCATCCAGCCTGCGCATCAAGGTGGATTCCAATTGCTCCGAACCGGTAATATCCAGTCGGCCTTCCACGCGAATAACCCAGACCTTCTCGATTGATTCTGAAGTAATATCCATTTGCGCTGTTTTCATATCCGCCCCTG
>JAGRMX010000526.1 GCA_020441025.1 Leptospiraceae bacterium | reverse complement strand
GTTCAATTCGTCGGCGACGTTGCGGGTTTCACCGATGAGAGTCTGTAAATGCCCGAGGGTTTGACCGGTCTCATCCGCCGACGCCTGCGCCCTGGCTACCATTTGCCTGGAGAAATACGCCGCGGCCGCCATGGCAAATCCGACACTTAACAGGAATAACACCGCCAACACCCAATCGGTAGACCCGATAGCGCCCGGCTGATAGATGGCCCGCCCGCTGATCATGGTGATCGAATCCAGTTGCAGAGCCAGAATATAAACCGTACTGAGACCGGCGGCGGCGAGCAGTCCGTTCACTATGCAAAAACGCGGCGAAAAACGCAGAACGCTGACCGCTACGATCAAACACCATACCAGATTCAATGGCACACTTTTATGCGGCAAGTCCGGAATTCCCAATTGCTCGTTGAAAATATAATTCAACATGATAGTAAATATGCCGCCATGCTCGAATAGCATGATAAAATACTTATGATTGGATGTCAGACGCCCCGTGCGTATAAGCAGAAAAACGAAAACCAAACTCAGGCTGAATAACCCTATCCCGATAATATAAAAGATTATCTCTTCTTCCGCCAGATTATCGGAAACGTATGAAATGGCGGTCCCCAGAATAAAAATAGCAATCAAAAATAGTCGTACATAATTACTGGCACGCTCGCCGCGCTGTTCAAACGCAATACGCAGGTCCCGCCTTTGCTGCGAATCCGGCCCGGAATTACTACTGTGATTTGTTTGCATATTAATATCCATTCAAAGGGAAACGTACTTCTGCACCCACTGCGCAAATTCCATCGGCCGCATTTCTTCCGCGCTGATCATATCGGCGCGCTTGAATGCGCCGCTTGAATATAATTTCTCCGCCTGCGCAATCAAATCATCGGAAGGCCGCCCACCCGGTACGCACAAATCATAAGCCGCTTTAATATAATCCAGGCAGGCGTCCGAGTACCAGATCATACGAGCTGCGTATTGATTCCGGTAAGTCGGGTGCGTCCAGATGTCCGCCCATTGCAGCCCGAAATAATCATGAAAAATTTTCTCGCGCACCTTTAATCGTCCCGGATTGCATTGCTGAGTGCGCTTTATATTGCGCATGGTTACCGCGCGGGAATTGGCGCCGCCCATACCGGCCCAGCGCGCGTCGGTGGGCGCGAAAGAGCAGAATGAATCCACCCAATCGTGCACCAGAGATAACATGCGATCCCAGCGGTCTTCGATCATTTTCCATTTGATCATTTCCGGCTCATAGGCCCATTCAATCTTCTGCCGGGCCAGTTCGTACTCCAGCGGATCGGGCCAGCCGAAGGCGCTGCGTGCTACCAGACGTTCATACATTTCCAGAACTTCCGTGCGCATTTTCACTTCCAGAGGACGATGTCCTAATTTTGCGCAGTAAATCTCGTATTCAATGACCGGTTTTGCATGAGGCGAATTTAGCCCGAGAAACACACCTTCCACTTCGCAGATACGTAAAAACTCCGGATAGGAAACACCCGAGCGTCCGATATCCACCACCTTGCGCACAATCGGAACGATATGCGCATGCGCCGGTTCGGCTTCTAAAGTTTGCAACGATTCATCGTATGCCGCCAGAGTCTGTTTGAGCAATTCTTCGTCGGTCGGTTCTTTACCGGTTGAATTCTGCCCGGACGCCGCCATCAGGGCTTTGCCGTAATAATTACTGAAATCCACGAAAAGATTTTCGGTACTCAGGCGCGTGGTGAATTCAATTACGTCATCCAGTTCCTGTGCCAGCGCCTCCATGCGATCCAGCACCGCGCGCATTTTGTCCACCGCCTCGCCTTCGAGGCCGCGCCCGTCCACGTCGCGCAGCATATTGCGATAGGTATCCAGAATAGAATCGGCTGTACTCTTATCTACCGGCATCAGTCGTTCCCTCGATAGCGTTTGTGTTCAGCGATGCGCCTTTGAATCACTTCATCCGGCACCGGGATCTTACGACGATGTCGTTCGGCCCACACCAGGTCATAATCCATGCGCCAGTTCGGGTCCCAGTTATGAGCGTTGGGCAGATCGATTTCACGCCACATACGGCGACCTTCCTCAATTTCAGCTTGAATATACTCTTTTAATTCCGACTTCCATTCGGACGGTACATCGGCCTCTTCCGCTTCCTGTAAGTTTTCCAGAGCGGTGAAATCTGCGGCGAAATGGTCGGTCAACAAATCGACCGAAATGGCTTTGCTGTTCTCATGATTGATTTCATTCAGGCGCGCGGTCAGATCCTCAATTTTATCAAAGCCGTCGATTTCCGAAAGGATCTGCGCCGGACCGCGCGCACGGACGACTTCTTTAAGTTCTTCAAAGTGTCGCTTACGGGCGGTCTCCTGATCGCGCACCAGGGCAATGGCGTTTTTCACGTGTAAGTTTTCGCCGAACAACTTCTGCTTAAAGGCGTCGCCATCCGGCGCGTCACGAATGGCTTCGTATAACGCTTTCTCCGCCGCGTAAGCATTGGGATACAGCGGATTGTTCTCGTACTTTTTCATACGGGCTTCATAATACGCCACGTACTGTTGCAATCGTTCATCGGCCATAAGCTACTCTCTACAATTTCTTTAGATTATTATTTTGAA
>JAGRMX010000525.1 GCA_020441025.1 Leptospiraceae bacterium | reverse complement strand
CGTGCTGGCGGAGATGTACCACTTCCTGCATCTGGAAGATCGGGACAACGCTGCTCCGGTGCAGCAAATCTGGCCGGATGATCTGACGTTATTGAATCGTGGTTTGCAATTCTATGAAGACCTGGAAAGGAATCTGGGGATTGACACCGAGAAAGACTACCTGCTCAGTCACAGTACTACCGGTGAAAATACTTCGCATCTTTATGAGAAACTGAATTCGGCGTTGCTTTCGGAGCAGAATCCTTTTCAAGGCCAGCAACCTTTCAATCGTATGGATGATCGAACTTACCGGGCCTGTCAGGCGGCGCATCGCGGTTGGCAGAGCGGCATGACCATGCTGGATCTGTTTATTCTGATGGGCGAACGTGCCGGAGTGCTGGATTTCGAAGTGGATGATACTCTTGCTCCGCGCATTCCGGATCGATTCCGCGATAAAGAAAACCAGGCCGATTATCTGAAAGCGCTGGCGCCGCCGCCGGTAGCCTCCGCCGACACGATTGTGGCCGTTTCAGGCGGTATGTTTTACAGTCGCGAAACCCCCGATTCCGAACCGTATGTGGATGTCGGCGGACATTTTGACGTGGGCCAACCGCTGTACATCATTGAAGTCATGAAGATGTTTAATAAGGTGTACGCCGAGTTCTCCGGAACCGTAGAAGAGATTCTGATTGATGGGGATGCGGGCAAGGTGGTCAAGAAAGGCCAACCACTCTTCCGGGTAAAACCGGATGAGGAGATTATCATCGAAACGGAAGAAGAGAAAGCGGCCCGTCGGAAAAAGGCGACTCTGGAACTGTTGCGATCGGTAGCGGTTTGATCGTCGCAATTCTGCGTATACTCAAACCGAAATCATGCCGTGCATTACGGACGTTTCGAGGACGAATTGAGTACGAACCAAACATTGAATCGATGTACGTAAATGCGGACGGCGTCTCAATCCCATGAACTCGGACAACGTAAATTCCAGACGTCGACGCAGGGAGTTGGTTTGCTTTTGCTGTGGCCTGACCGAGGCGCATATACGGGCCGCGGTGGAAAATCGTAAGGCGCGCACACTGCGCGATGTCGCTTTCATGACCGGCGCGACGACCGGCTGCGGAGGATGCGAAAGCGATGTGGAACTCTTACTGGCTCGAATCAAACTTGAGCAACGCGATTTGAATAGCGGCCAACTACAATTGCCTCTGCGGCTTGAATAAAAACAGCATTCTCAATCGGCGAATATGCGCAAAAACAGGAATGCGACTCTGCATCGCCTGGCGGGTAAAGGATTGTATCCTCCTCGCCGGTGCCACCAGGTACAAAAAAAGGGCGAAGATTGCTCTTCGCCCTTTCACATGAACTGATTGCAGTTCAGCAATGTAACTTCCTGTGTGCTTTTTTTGGATTACTGATTGTTTTTGGCGTTCTGCGCCATTCCCAGAAAGAATCCTTCCACATCGAACAGTGCCTGTCCGCTGTAGAGCGCGTTTACGATCTGCAGGTGATCCAGCCCGGTAATATACCAGGACCAGCTCGGCTCACCCTTGTAGGTTCCCCATTTAGCCGAATTCACGTTCACCAGACCGTCATTATTGTAACCCAGGCCTACTATCTGTCCACCCAGCCCACAGGGAATCTGCAGCGCGCCCATCAGCGGGTGCTGAATCAGGTCGGGCAGAGTCATGTGAGATGTGTATGAGAAGTATTTAACGCCTGAAGCGTTAGGAGTGTAGCTGTTGAATGCGCTCATTCCGGATGTAGTCAGAGAGTTCATGGCCGCCATTGCGTCCTGCTCACTCGAACCATAAATCAATCCGACAACCAATTCAAGAGCGCCGGCCACATACTGCTCCAGAGAGTCCGGGAGCAATCCTTCTACCAGATCCGCGATGGGGCTGCCACGGTGCGGCGAGCTGATGGTTGTCAGCGTGCGCACTTTGGAAGACATTCCCAGGTTGCTGATCATGTAGCGAGTGTCCAGACCGCCCTGCGAGTGACCGAACAGGTGCACCTTGCTGTAGTTATTGGCTGCCATCCAGTAAAGGATTTTGCTTTTCAGTTCGGCAGCGCGGGACTCGTTAGAACCGGCAGCCGCTTTGGTCGGAGCGTAAACCGCCACGCCCTGGCTGCGCAGATAATCATCCATGCCGCCCCAGTACTCGGTGATGTTGATGATTCCACCGGAATCTTCACCCCAGCCCAGCAGGCCATGGGACAGTACGATCGGATAGCTGCCATCCAGCGGTTTGGAGCTGGATCCGCCGCCACCGGCGTATACGGATGTAGTCAGGCCTACGGCCAGAAGTAGCGTAATAAGTGCTTTGATTTTCTTCATTCTTCCCCTCTTTCAACGGTCGCTTTGTGTCTGTTCTGTTGCAGAAAGTGTACCTGGCAGGTCTGAAATGACAAAATTTTGAAATGATCACCCGGAATGTCGGAACTACGACCGAAATCAAGGTGTGTCGCAGGCGGGATCGAGGTACTGGCCCGGCATTGTTGGTCAAAACCGGTAGCAGCTGTGTGCGTATTATGGAAAAAAACGGCCCATGCGAAATAATGGCTGTACTGCGGTCGCTCAACCGGGTCGGATTTGCTTTAAATTTGTGCTCAAACTGCCGTTTTT
>JAGRMX010000524.1 GCA_020441025.1 Leptospiraceae bacterium | reverse complement strand
AGCTTCCAGAGCGTAAGCGTGGCTGCGCGCCGCAGTTCAAAGTACTGGCGTAAATATTCCAACTGTGTCCGATGGTATTCGATCAGTTGCAGGGGAGAGAGTACGCCCCGTTGCAGATAATTCGTCAGCAGTCGTCTTTCGTTCTCAAGTTGCGCCGGTGTAACCGCTTCCCGTAATAACCGTCGATAGTTGCCGTAACTGTCGGCCAGCCGTCTTTGCTCGTTCAACAATCGATCTTCGGTGATGGATTGACGCAGACGGGCTCCCCGGGCGCGTTGCCGGGCCGCTTCGATGGCGCCGTCATTTTGATTGTACAGCGGGATGCGAATACGAAAGGCCAGACCCGCTTCAAATTCCTGACCGGTGCTACTGCCAATGCCCAGAGGGCCCGGCGAGCTTTCGGTGGAAAAACCTACTCTGGGACCAATTTGCAGGTCGGGCCACACCCGGGATTGTTCCAACCGATACAGTGCTTCATATCCGGCGGCGTTGGCGGCTTCTTCTTCCAGTTCTGCCGATCGTATCGGATTTTCCGCGGAGTAGTCCGGAAGACCTGTAGCCAACAGCCGGTCGGTTACATCCAGATTCGGCGCCTCGGTTCGATTTAAGAAATACGCCATCCGATTGGAAAGCGTCTGGCGTTCATCCATCAGCAGTACCTTTTGTTGCTGAATGGTCTTCATTGCCAGGCGCAACGTTAAAATGTATGTACGTTTTTCCGGCGTGAGAACCGGCAAACGATGCAAACGATACAATGCCTGATTATAAGTCGATTCAATGGCCGCCAGGCGTTCGCCGATCGCTTTATTTTGCTGCCATAAAAACAGGGTGTGCAGCGTTTCCAGTACCGCATCCTGGCGTGCCAGGGCTAATCGTGCTTCCGATCGTCGTCGCATTCGACGGGCCGCGGTGGTACGTAAATCACGGCGATCCCCCGGCTCGAATGTATGCAGATAAGTGATTTCTCCGGATGGACCGCTGTTGAGCTCCCCTTCCAATTCCGGATTGGGCCATTGGCCGGCGGTTTCTATATCCGCGTTGCCGGCCTGCACATCCGCCCGGGCAATTTGAACGGCGGGGTGGTGTTCCTGTACGCATGCTAATATTTCCGCGATGCTACTGAAGGATTCACAGGAATTCTCCGATCTGATCGCGGTCGGGAATATGCATGTGAGAAACAATCCCGTAAAAAAGAATACGTTTTGAAATACTTGCCTTTTTAAAAAGTACACAAATCGCCTCCCGATTTGAAATTCGATTTTGCGGGCAGCATCCGAAAAGAATAGAATCGTTTGCGGTCGGACTCATGTCGGACTGCGCTTTATGATCCGTGCGATGTGTACATACTCACATAGCGGTTCCGGAAGCTACACGTTGTGATGGGAGTCGATTATGCGGGCGGGGCCCGGGGTGTATGGTTGCCTTGCGGCCTGACATGGATTGCGAAAGTCTGATTGGTCGGCGGCGGTAGCCGGAAAAGCAGAAGCTCCGCCGCATTGATGGCGGCGAAACAATTATGGATGAATTGTGTATTAGAATCGCTGTGATCTACGGGCGCGCAGACCTGCGACTTGCGCGCCATCGGCTGGAGCGCGGATTCACTGAAATGCTGAAAGAAGGACTCGCAGGGCGTTTGTGATACCGTATGTGCATGCTGTGTCAATTCAGCGGGTAAAAACGCTGTAGGACAGGGAGTATGATGCCGGGGGGTATGCTCCGGAATAGAAACCGTATGCACGTGTTGATGTGTACCGGAAGCATATATATGATGTACATCAATGCCCAGCAGGGGACTCAGCCAGAGCAAAGCCACCCAGCAGGTACACAAACGAGCTGTACAGCGCATCAACATACGATGTCAATAGTAAGAATTATAAACCATGTGTCAATAGCGAATTTCTGAAAGAAATTTATCCGGCAGTCGGGTATAGTTCGCTACGGCCAGGTTGGCGATCCGGGCCGCTTCTATCGGATCGGTACTGCGATGCGTGATGGCCACGGCGTACATGCCGGCTGCCCGGGCGGCTTTCAGTCCCGGAATACTATCCTCGAATACCAGGCAATTTTCCACCGGTAGATTTAGCTTTTGAGCGGCATGCAGGTAACAATCGGGGTCCGGTTTGGACTTATTGTAATCTTCGGCGCTGACAATCGCCTCGCAAATCGAACGTACATCCATACGATCCACCAGAAACTCCACACTTTCCCGATTGCTGGAAGTGCCGATGGCCAATCGCAGACCCAGTTGAGCGGCGAGTCGCCAGAAATCGTGAACGCCGGGAATAAATTCAGTCTGATCGCTCTGGAACAAAACATGAAACTCATGCTGCAATTCCGCTGCGAGACTTTCCGAAATTAATTGTGGATAGGTTTCTTTTAGAATTGATTCGATTTTCTGCCAGGTAACCCCATAAAACACCGCATAATCCAGATCCGCATGGGGAATATTACGTTTGCTTAACAAAATATCAACCGAGCGTTCGGTATTGATTTCAGAATCTACCAGGGTGCCGTCCATATCGAATATGATTGCTTTGATTCCATGAATCGTATGATCGCTCATTGTTGTCACCGTGTTTGAATTTCGGTAATATACATTGTTACCGGGATATTCAACGG
>JAGRMX010000523.1 GCA_020441025.1 Leptospiraceae bacterium | reverse complement strand
CAAGATTTCTTGAAAATCCGACTCACGGTTTTGTGCGCGTAAAAAACTGCGCACGGCGTGATCCGCCGGAAAGACCGTGGATGTGGCGCCCATTTCCGTACCCATGTTGGCAATCACATGACGGTCCATGGCGCTTAAATGCCTCAGGCCCGGCCCAAAATATTCAATAACATAGCCGCGGGCGCCCTTGACATCGTACCGTCGCAGCATTTCCAGAACCACATCTTTGGCGCTGACCCAGTCGGGTAGCGTGCCGCTCAATCGTACCCCCAGAACGCGCGGCATTTTTAAAAACAGGGGCTCGCCCGCAATGGCGAAGGCCACATCCAATCCGCCGGCCCCCATAGCCAGCATGCCCAGGGCCCCGGCGGCCGGCGTATGACTGTCGGACCCTACCAGCGTTTTGCCGGGTATACCGAAGCGTTCTTGATGCACGGGGTGACTTACGCCATTGCCCGGGCGACTGTAAACAATTCCGAACTTCTGGCAGGCCGATTTTAGAAAAACATGATCGTCCGCATTCTTAAAGTCCGTTTGCAATAAGTTATGATCGACGTACTGTACTGATAATTCGGTTTGTTTTTGCTTTAGACCCATCGCCTCCAGTTCCAGCATTACCAGTGTGCCCGTTGCATCCTGGGTCAGAGTCTGGTCGATTTTCAAACCGATTTCAGAATCGGGCTCCATTTTTCCGGATATTAGATGTTGTTTGATGATTTTATGCGTAATATTTAATCCTGCGTTCATATTAAAATGCTCCTGTTAGGTGCCGACGGCGGTCGGCTCGCGATGACCGGGACCGCAATCAGATTTGCCGATCCGAAAAAGCGAACGAAGTCCGAATAAATCCGTGGCCCGGCATGTATGATTTAAAATCAAAGCGGAAGCGGGCGATTGCGCTGAACTGAGCGAGGCAATGAGTTGCTGAAGTCGTAGTGCCGGTTTTGCCCGCATTTGCCGGGATCGGCTGCTTAGATGCTATTAATATAACACAAAGTATTCGGCTTGTCAAGTTTTACTTCGAGGGCGAGAGAAGAGCTATATATAGTCACAATGCATGATGGATGTGAGCTAAGCATTTTGAGTGCGAGCAAAGATAATAAATAGCTCTTACGTGAATGGTATACTTTCATAACTCGGCCACACATCGAACATACGCGGTCGCTGTCCCAGAAAGGTATTCAAAGGAAGTATTACTCGAAAGTGAGAAATTAATCACACCGGTCGGATTGGAACCGGTAGTGATAGTCGATGACATATAAGTCGGCGAAGTTCCCCAGTTAGCTGTAAAAGGGGGTTGAAATACATATGGAGAGCTGCCTCTATCCGGATTTTTAAGAGTGTTCAGGCGCAGCTGGTCCGGCAATATCCAGTCCGATCGTCCGGCCCAATTGAGACTATTGCAATGTGTGTTTGCATTTGTCTGATTAAAAACGTCTGTTCCTATGGATGGCGTGGTACAGGTGCTTGTTGTGCCATTATGTCCGGTTGCGTTTACATTGCAAAATGTCCATAACAGATTATTGGCCGTGTCGGTAATTGTGCCGTCTCCGTTGCTGGAAAAGGAAGGCGTTTTGCATCTCCCTTCAGATCTCCATGAAAATCCGGATACCGGATTTTGCTGCGTTTGTTTGCAGGGATATGTTATCGTACTTGAGTTTGTGCTATTATTTGCCAGGAATAGCAGAGCCAGACTATCTAATTCACTTGATGAGTTGCTGGAAGGGCAACCCGCTAATAGCAGCATGCAGATTATTGAGAAGGTGAGTCGAGAATGCATTTGCGATCAGTGGAGTCGATCGCAGCGAAGTCAATACATTGTATCAGGAGGTCAGCGGTTAAAACAAAAAAAGAAGCGAAATCGAAAAATATTGAAGAGCGACTTTGGTTAAAAGTAATATTCTTTGAAAGTAAGTTAGTAAATAACCGCTTCGTAATCGCCGGGTCCTATCCCAACGTCAAATCAAGGACCATCATCAACGCGAATCCGATCATGCCACCGGTAGTCGCGTAGCCGGAATTGCCATGGGCCTGGGATTCAGGAACGACTTCCTGTAACACCACAAAGATCATTGCGCCGGCGGCAAAGGCGAGGGCATAGGGCAGAATGGCCTGTGATGAAAAAACCAGCCAGGCGCCGAAAATACCCCCCAGTGGTTCCACTATTCCGGAAAGCTGTCCATACCAGAAGCTACGAAATATACTCATTCCTTCCCGTCGTAAAGGTAAAGCTACGGCCATCCCTTCCGGGAAGTTTTGAATGCCGATACCCAGCGCCAGAGCGGCGGCGCCCGCAATGCTGGCGCCGGGGGCTCCCGCAGCCGCAGCGCCAAATGCAACACCGACAGCGATGCCTTCGGGAATATTATGAATGGTGATGGCCACTATCAGCAAGGTGGTGCGCTTCCACGAAGCGGACATGCCTTCCACCCGGTCGCCGTCCGCGTCTTTGTGGGCGTGCGGAAGAATGGTGTGGATCAACCAGATTACCAGGCCGCCGATTAAGAAGGCGGTCGGTATGGTCCACCAGACCGGACGTCCGCTTTCCTGTTCCATTTCAAATGCCGGGGTTAGTAAGCCCCAGGCGCTGGCCGCAATCATTACCCCGCCGGCAAATCCGAGC
>JAGRMX010000522.1 GCA_020441025.1 Leptospiraceae bacterium | reverse complement strand
GTGCTTACCAGTCCGGTGCGCAATTCATCCAGCGTCTGGCTCAAGCGCTCCTTGCGTTGCACCACCCGGGCAAAATCACTTCTCTGGATGCGCAGTACGCTCTCATCCCGGTTCAAGCGCGCCAGTAACAAACGCGTGGAACGCAGGCGATCGTACGCCTGGCTGTACTGCCGGTTTTCGAATTTCAGCGGGTAACGAAAGTACTCGTTGCGCAGTGCGTATTCCCAGGACCATTCCTGCATGAAGAGAGCGCGCTCCGGGTTATTGCGAGCGATCAACGAACCGGTCGCAAAATTAAAAAATGACTCTAAAGAACGTTGCAATTGCGGATGAATTTCGGGATGCTCCCGCAGAATAGCGACGGCTTGATCCAGCTGGTTGCCGGTACGCACGGCGTCTTCGCGTTGATTATAAATTTCATATAATTCTTGATGCAATCGAGCCAGTAAAAAATGTGCGTGCCATTCCTCCGCCAGCATATTGTATTCATAGGTAACTTCGACGATGTCGTTCAGTTCGCGCCTGGCCTGTAGCAAATTGCCCATGGCATGCAAAATCTGCGCGCGATTCAATCGGCGGCGGATCTGTGTCATGATCTGGCCGGGGCTTGTAGCGGGCGCCTGCAATAGTTCGTCGTAGCGTTGCAGAGCGGCCCGGTAATCGCTTTGATTGGCGCGGTCCGTATTCGCATTACGATTGTCCCGTAAGCGGGCGCGATAAAAATACAACGTAGCCTCAATGGCCTTAATATCCACTAACTCACTGTTAATTTTTCGCTGTAAAGATGGACCGTCCCGCTCCGGATCGAATTCATAATCCGGGATTTCGGATTCACGTTGTCTGATAAAATCATCCCGGGCCTTCTCGGCGTATTGCTCGCGGAATTCACGTACCTCTTCCAGACCGCGATCAATGCGCTGCCGGGCGATACGACCATCCACATCCGGTTGCTCGAATGTCGCGAAGAGCGCCCGATAGCGATTGGTGAAATTCAAGCGAAAACTGGATAATAGATTGTACTTACGCGCGATGCCGGCCGCTTTTTGAAATGAATTCGCGGCTTCCTCAAAATTGCCGGCCTCAAAGTAGTTCAACGCTTCGCGATTCAGAGTGGAAACATAGCCCATGCGCCCCAGTTGCAGTTTAATATCCAGAGTTTGAAACACCTGTCGGCGCTGGCGTAAAAGATAAGCGGCCTGATCGAGGTCGCCTTTGAGAATCATATTCTCCAGTTGGATACCCAGAGAGAGTTCGTACTGCCGCAGGGGCGAAAAACCGTACGGATTGCGTCCTTCGCCGATTACCGAAAAATCTTCGCCGTAATCCAGGATGCAGCCCAGCATCCGACCGCCGATGGTCTGGGGCTGATAACGCAAATCATAATGCACCAGGCCCGGGTCACGGGCATAGCTACCGGCCTGCCGGGCATGTTCGTCGGAAATGGAAAACTCCTGCATGCTCTGATACGCGAGTGCGATGAAATTCATCAGACTGGAACGATCGATTGCGCCGGGGGGCGGTTCGCCGCTTTTATACAGGCGAAATTCGGCGTCGCGATAAAACAAAATAGCCTCTTCATAATCGCCGGCTCGCCAGTAGGCCAGTCCGATCAACGCGGCTATCAACGACATGCGCGTGCGCACCTCGTCACTTTTTGCGGTCAGATCTTCCAGCTTCTGACGGATTAGTTTACGATCAATTTCCGGACCGTATTCGGACGTGTCGCGCGAATACATTATGAAACGCAGAGTGGAGAACTGTTCGTGCAAAGGTTTGCGTTCGAATTCGTCGTAAATTTGGTACGCTTCCAGTAAATGTCGCGCGCCTTCCGCCGGACGATCCTCATAAAACAACGCCCGACCCAGGTTAAAATGAAACAGAGCCCGTTGCGCGTAGCCGTTGAAAGGCGATTTGCCGGCAACATTTCGCAATCGTTCCACTTCTTCATAATGATTGATGGCGCGCTTAAAATTCAGTAATTTGAAGTAATTATTGGCCAGGTTCAAATTCAAACTGGCCAATTGCAGCGGTTCCGGGTCCGCGCCGGAAACTTTTTCCAGCGCCTGGCGATACAGTTCAATGTTGCCCTCGTACAGATTGTCGGGAAAATAAATCAGATAAATTTCGCTGTAGAAACGTCCATCGGTCGGTTGCTGGCTGGTTCCGGTGAAATACTCATACACCTGCTCGATATAGGACGGTTCAATCTCCAATCGGACGTTGCGGCGTTCATCGATATACTGATGCAACCATCCCAGCAGCAGGTACGCATCCACATGCAACGGGTTTACATTCAGAATGTACTGTAGCAAGTACTCGGCATTCTTGAAATCGCGTAAAATTTCTTTTTTCTTGTCGCGCAGTAGATCCGCCGGCAGTCGCACGCCGTTACTTTGAATTCGATCATAGAACGCTTCCTTCTCCACATTTTTTTTGATCAGAGCGTACGCGTGACCGTAGTGCATGGAGAGGTCGCCCACTTCACTGGCTTCCGCCTGGATAGCCCGATAGCCGTACAATAACTGATCGAATGTCTGGGATTTATACGGATCGGTTGTGGCGAACAGATCCAGAATGTCTTCCCGATCCAGCACCAGAAATTCTTTCTGACGATTGCTCAATAAGAAC
>JAGRMX010000521.1 GCA_020441025.1 Leptospiraceae bacterium | reverse complement strand
AACTGATTACGTACAATTATGCAGGAATTGTCCATAACTGCGTTGCTCAATCCAACTCGCCTGCCCTTTCTTGTACCATGAAATATTTCCGTAACGCGACAGTCGGTTCCATCTGCCTGTTGCTGTTGTTGCACCTGGGCATTATACATACCGAACTACGCGCGCAAACGGTCACGGATAGCGCCGATGAAAATCCGACCGCGGAACCGGCCTATACCGATTCCGATCTCTATTCCGATGAAGAAACCCTGGAGCGCATGCAAACTCGCCGCAGTATGCTGGAATGGCACCAACTGGCCGGTTTCGTAACCTGGGGCTTATGGCTGGCCACCAATCTGGAAGGCGAACGCATTGCCGGATCGCACCGGCGTGTCGGTGAAGATAGCATGCGATTGTTATGGCTCTCGGACCCCAATCGTTATACGCCCTTATATCTTTTATACCAGGAAAATGCCGAATGGCATACCACTAAAAGTAACAGCACACACGTAGGGCTGGCGGCCGCTACCGGCGTGGCTTACGCCATCACCGCTTCCCTCGCTCTTTTGGCCCCTTCGGTGTATGATGCGGCGGAACATGACGGTTTTGATAGCATCTGGTGGCATAAGGCCCTGGCTTTTATTCACCTGGCGGCCATGATCGCCCTGCCGGCCCTGGCGCACCGGGCGGAAGAAGGGCCGGAAGGTGTGCAGACCATGCGCAATGTGGGTTGGACCGGATTCGGCGCGTTATCCATGTCCATTGCCGTACTGTACTTTTAGAGGATGAATTTGATTGTCACAAAGTATGTGACCGGCCGTTCAACGGTCTGAAGCAAAATCGATCTTAACTTTTACATGTTTACCATTACGGAGACCACCATGCGTACTATTCGTTCCAGTTCCAAAACGATTATATGGAATTCAATGTATCGTTTTTTTGCGTTGCATTTGCAATCCGCGCGACGCGGCCATGTTTTGCTGAAGTTGATAACCCTCGGCTTGCTGTTTATGGGTCTGGTAATGCCATCCGATTCCACTCTCTTCGCTCAGGATGCGAACGGTGCCGCCGATGATAACGCGCTGCATGTTACTTTTACCGTTGAACATCCGGCTAAAACCGTGGTGGGCAACGTTGTGAACCTGCATCCGGCTCGACCGCATTTGCGGAGCAACGGTTGCCTGCGACCGGATGTACCGTACGCGATTACATTTCCGGTAACCGATATGCATACGGGCAATCGCAATCGCGATTCGCATATGCTGGAAGTTTTAAAGTATCCGGTTTACAAACAAATCAACGTGAAGATTACCCATATTACCTGTCCTTCCGAAAGCAATCAACAGTATCGTCTGGATGGTGAGATAACCATTGCGGGAGTAACCCACGCATTTGCCACGCGTCTGGACTTTACGCAGAATGCGGACGATTCCGTTTCGGTGAGCGGCAATTTTCCGGTATTGCTCAGCGATTACAATCTGGAAGCGCCATCCCTGCTATTCATGAGCATAGAGGATCGCATTCAAATCAACTTTGACTGGCGGATTCCGCGTTCATCCGAATGACGATTTTGCCGAAGTGCTTTCCTTCGGCGAGGGCCGCAATGGCCTCCCTGCTTTCCGAAAACGCAAACTCCTGATCGATAACCGGCCGCATTGCATGTTCCGAAATAGCCGCGCACATTTTTTCCATGCCGGCCCGATGCCCCACGAAGATTCCCTGCATGCGTACATTGTACATCAACATGCGGGTTAAATCGGGTTGGCCTTCACCGGCCAGCACTCCAATCAACGCGATTACGCCGCCGGGTCGTACGCTTTTAATGGATTTTTGCAATGTGCCCGCACCGCCCACTTCAATCACGTTGTCCACACCGCGCCCGTCGGTGATTTCGAATACTCTTCGCTCCCAATCGGGATGTTTATGATAATTGATCAATTCGGTGTCGGCGCCGCCCAATTCCGCCGCCCGCCGCAGTTTATAATCGTCACTGGAAGTAACAATCGCGCGCATGCCCAGCAGGCGTGCAAACTGGAGCGCGAAAATAGAAACGCCTCCGGTTCCCAGAATCAACACCGTCTGACGCCGGCCCGCAATAGTGGGATCGTTCGCATCCACACCGTACGTCACCAACGCGCTCCAGGCGGTCAACGCGGCGCAGGGCAACGTACACGCTTCGCGATCCGAAAGATGTTCGGGCGTCGCCACCAACGCCGCTTCCGGAACGAGCATGCATTCCTGTAAAGTGCCGGGCAACGGTCCGCCCAGAGTATGCTTGAGCGTGGCGCGATCGGGCGATCCGTCCAACCAGGTTTGCGAAATGATGGGCATCACTCGATCGCCGACTTTCCAGCGGCTTACATCCGGACCGACGGCATCGATGAATCCGGCTCCGTCCGATCCCGGAATCAAAGGCAACGGATAACGCGGATTGTATTTGCCGCGTACCACCATCCAATCGCGAAAATTCAACGCGGCGTAATGCAAACGCAAGCGCACCTGACCCGGACCGGGTTGCGGCTCGGGTAGCTCCACAAATTGCAGCTGATCATGACCCCATCGGGCTTGTTGTAAGGCCTGCATGGTTCCAGAGAAGAGATCCATCGAAGCAACGCAAGCGTTTTGATTGCCAGGGATAATCGACGCGATTTGTTGGA
>JAGRMX010000520.1 GCA_020441025.1 Leptospiraceae bacterium | reverse complement strand
GGTGACATTCCGGTAGGGACGAAAGTCCGATTCATGAAAACAGAAGTCGATAATCTGATTCGGGCCAGTTCTAAAACGGCGAATGAATCGCACTTAAAAGAAACTACCGATCTGGTATTTGTGGTCAGTTGCGCCGGTCGCCGGTTTGTTATGAATCGACTGACCGAAGAAGAACTGGAGGCCATCGATGGCGCGGTGGGGGCGGGTGCCATCATCAGCGGGTTCTATTCATTTGCCGAACTGGCGCCCTCTTCCCGGGTGAACCCCTGTGACCTGCATAACCAGACCATTACGCTCACAATGTTCCGGGAAACCGGACCGCGTTTCGATAAGTAATCTTCGCCTGCTTGATATTAAGATGATTGCTTCGCCCCATCGTAAAGGATTTGATGCAATACTGAAATAGGCCATAAGAATCGCTTTTTGTGCGAATAAGTACTGGATTATCAGCCATCGGTAATATAAATAAGCCGGAATGCTCAATCCGGAGCCACATCGTCTGCTCAAGCGGCAGCTGGATAAATTTCTAAGCTTTGAAACCGAAATAACGCCCGATCTGGCCGAACTGTTCCGGGACATAAGCGCGGCCTATCAAAATTACGATCAAGAACTCGATTTGATGCGTCGGGCTCTGGATGAAAATTCGGTCGAGCTGGACGGCGCCCGCCGACAGATCCAGGCGCACCTGGAAGAAGTACAGGATTTAAAGAGCCAACAGGACGGGGATTATTTTCTTACCAGTCTTTTGATCAATCCGCTGGGTGGCAACAACGCGCGCTCGAATGTCGCCAGTATTCACTTTTATGTGAATCAAATTAAAAAATTCCGCTACCGTAAATGGGATTTTGAAATCGGCGGCGACATGTGTATTTCGCATTCCATTCGTCTGTACCAACGGGAATACAACGTCATTTTAAACGCGGACGCCATGGGGAAGTCCATGCAGGGAGCCGCTGGCGCATTGGTTTTGGGCGCCGTATTTCATTCCATTATTACGCGTACAAAAAATCAGGAAAACATGCAGCGCATGTATCCGGAAGCCTGGTTGCGGCAGGTATACCAGGAATTGCATAATGTGTTTACCAGTTTTAACGGCTCCATGTTGATCGCCTGCTGTGTGGCGCTGCTGGATACCCGCACGGGCTTGCTCTATTATATTAAAGCCGAACATCCGCAGATTGTACTGTATCGAAATAAGCAGGCCTCCTTTTTACATGAACCCGAGAGCATGGATCGTATCGGTCTGCGCACCATGGATCACTACATGCAGATTCACATATTTCCGCTGCAACCGGGGGATGTGATTCTAATCGGTTCGGACGGCCGCGACGACATATTACTCCGGGACCCGGCCAGCGGCGAATACGATATGAATGATGATCCCGCTTTGTTTCTAAAACATGTCCAGGCGGCGGACGGCGTGCTGGCCGACATAGTTAAGCGTCTGGAAAGATCGGGGGTATTTACAGACGACGTATCTTTAATTCGAATTCAATTCCGGGGATCTGCGGATTCCAATCGAAAAGTTGATGAGCGACTGTCGGGAGAATTAAGTAACCGGATAAACGATTTGCGGAAGCTAAAAGGAGAGCATCCCGAAGCGGTCCGCGAGCGAATGGAGCGGATTGAACCGGCCGACATGCTGGATACGACGATCTTAATCGAATTGTACGACCTGGCCCTTGAGTTGAATGCGAAAACTTATGCGTGTTTATGCGCTTTGCGATATTCTGAGCTTCAACCGGAGGATACGGACTTCCTGTTAAAGCTGAGCGCATTGTTTTACGATCTGGGTGATGTCGGTCGCGCCATGGAGTTTACCGAACGATATTGTTTGCGGGTGCCTTCCAACCTGGAGCAACTTAAGAACCTGTTGCGTTTAAGTATTGAAGTCGGTCGTCGGGAGAAAGCATTACGGGTAGCCCGCCAGATTCTTATGCTGAATTCCGAGGATGCGGAAGCACGCAACTACATCATTGAAATGGAGTAATTATTCGTTCCGATTATCTTCAGAATTTTTTAAATTTTCAAAACTCAGGTGTCGTAGTGATGGAAATAATATTAACGTGGCGACCACCGATACCTGCGTCATGATGGCGCCGAATACGACCGAAGGCACGGTACCCATTAAATCCGCCGCCAGTCCGCTTTCAAACGCACCGATTTCATTGGATGAGCCCACAAAGATGCTGTTAACTGAAGATACCTTTCCGCGCATATGATCCGGAGTCAGAGCCTGGATGGTCAGCGAACGGACAACCACGCTGATATTATCAAACGCCCCGCTGAGCGCCAGCAATACCAATGAAAGATAAAAACTGGTCGAAACGGCGAAGATCAGCATGCAGACGCCGAAAGCCGCCACCGAAAATAAAAACAACGGCCCCGTTTTTTTAACCGGCGGAAAAATCGAAAGCACTATGGCCATAGCGAAGGCGCCCACTGCCGGTGCGGCCCGCAAAATGCCCAGGCCTTCCGGTCCCACGAATAGAATGTCCCGCGCGTAGACCGGCAGTAACGCTACCGCGCCGCCGAATAAGACGGCGAATAAATCCAGCGTAATCGTTCCGAGCATGGCACGCTTTTGAAATACGAACGCGATTCCCGAGCGAATGCTTTCGTACAGACTCTCGGTGTGATCC
>JAGRMX010000051.1 GCA_020441025.1 Leptospiraceae bacterium | reverse complement strand
CGGGTTTTCTGCCGGACGTACCCAATCATCGATCGTTGCATCGTGACCCGACTCCCCGGGGCGGTGGGCTGGCATTCGGCATTTCATTCCTGACTTCCCTGGGTGTGGTTCTTTTTTACTTTTACCCCCAGTTCATCAATGAGTCTCTGATCGCTTTTTTTGTCGGATCTATTCTGGTTTATCTGCTGGGCTTGATGGATGACGCCTACGCACTGCCGGCTCTGTTGCGTCTCAGCCTGCAGATTCTGATCGCTCTGGTGCTTTGTAGCTATGGGGCTCCGGAGAAGATCCATTTCCTGGGCTTTCTGGAATTCTATGGCTGGCCGGCCCTGTTGCTGCAGGTATTCTGGGTGCTGACCTGCATCAATTTATTCAACTTCATGGATGGCCTGGATGGTCTGGCGGGAACACAGGCTTTCCTCTGGTCGTTGATTTTTGCCTTCCTGCTCTGGGTCGACCCCATTCATTTCAATATGCCGGAAGTAATCGAACTGACCGATAACCTGCAGGATCCGGCAATATACGGGATACTCTCGTTCACGTATCTCAGTCTGGGAGCGGCCATTCTGGGATTTCTATACTGGAATATGCCTCCGGCGCGATTGTTCATGGGTGATGGCGGTTCCTATTTACTGGGATTCATTTTTGGATTCATCGGAATCATTCTACCATACGACCCGGCACGCACGTATCCGGCCAATGTGGAGATTACGGTGCTCTGGACCAGCCCGCTCTGGGTTGATCATTTGATGGTATTTATTGTCTGGCTGCCATTCTTGCTGGACCCGGCTTTCACCATTATCCGGCGTCTATTTTCCGGAGAGAATATTCTGCGGGCGCACCGGGAGCATCTATTCCAGCTCTTTTTTCGAAATGGATGGCCGGTTTCCCGCATTCTGGGATTCTTTCTATTCGTGGATCTGGTTTTTGCCGTACCATTTTTATTAAAAATTCAGGGAATGCAGTATTTGCGCCTGTTGGTACTTCTTCTGGCCCTGACTCTGCTGTTCCTGGTTTTGTATATTCTATCTTACCGTCGTTACATCAAGACAGTTCGATTTTGAATCTAATATCCATCAGGTGCGGGGCGGCTCGGGAATGGCGGGCAATTCCAGACTCTCGGGTAAATAATGCCGTAGTGCGTCCGATGGGGTGAATCCTGCCGAATAGCATACAAACCAGAGCACCCAGTAGAATAGAGTCAATAGAATCATGTTGCGTAGCGTGTTCTGGGCCTGTCCGGGAGTGCTCTGAAAAACGTGAAAAATAACGAAGGGCCAGACTATCAGCAGAACCACCGGCAGAATATCCAGAATGGCAGTCAGAACGACGAGAATCTCGGTTTCGGGTGCGCCGATCAGTCGCTGGTAGGCCGCCGACCAATCGGGATAATACCACAGAGCGTACAATCCAAATACCAGTACGGCACTGATCTTCCAGACCATAGATAACTCGCGCCGAAACAGAACAAGAACGGTACCCAAACACCACAGGAATAATAGCAGCAGTAGAATCTGATCAATGCCCATACCGATTGGAATCCTCTTCCCGCAAATTCGCGCTACCGATGGTCACTATCGACGCTATCATACTGGTCGGATCGGCTCTGTCCTGACCGGCAATATCAAAAGCGGTACCATGATCGGGACTGGTGCGGGCGAACGGCAATCCAATGGTGCAATTGATACCCGCGTTGCCTTCCAGAGCCTTGAATGGAATCAGTGCTTGATCATGGTAGCAGCATATCATCAGGCGATATTTTTTTCGATTCGCCTCTATAAATAATGCGTCGGCAGGGATGGGACCATCCACGAGGAAATTCTGCTTTTGAAGGCGTTCCACAAATTCCTCCAGAAAATCGTTTTCTTCCGAGCCCATCAAACCCGATTCGCCCGCATGCGGATTCAAGGCCGCAAGGGCCCAGCGGTGCGGCGGTGCGTACGATGGTAGCCGCGCAATGCGGCGCAGACAATCCATCACGCCGGGTTGATCCAGCGTTGTGCGCAGGCGGTTGCTCACATCCCTGAGCGCAATGTGTACGGTAAGCGGAATCACACTGAAATGATTGCCATGCATCAACATGAGCACGGAATCGGCGCCGCATCTTTCCGCCAGGTAATCGGTATGGCCGTGAAAATCGGTCCGTACGCCGCTTCTGGCAATCCAATCTTTTGCCAGGGGCGCCGTCACCAGACCGCGACACCCATGACGCAAAGCCAGAGTAACCGCCGCATCCAGAGCCTCAAAGGCCAGGCGACCGCCGACTACCGAAGGCCGGCCGGCGACAATCGAATCGATATTTGATTCTGTATTCGAATCCAGCGGTTCCGGGGGAACGATCAGCAGCTGACCGGTCACGAGAGCTAAAGAAGCTATATCGTGCAATACTGTTGTACGGGAGACGAACCGAGCGTGGTACCCGATTTTAGTGGCGGCGTCGGCAATGGCTTGCTGGTGATTCGAATCGGCTGTGGAAAAATAAACGATGGGCGGTCGATCAGCCAATCGCTCCCAGGCGGAAACGCTTTTATTAATGATTTCAGGACCGATACCGGCCGGATCGCCTCCGGTGAGGATGATGGAGTCGGTTGCGGGACTACGCAAAGCTACACGGTATCAGGAAGCTTTCTGGCGATTGCCGAATAGCTTCTCCAGTGAGAGATTGTCGCGGGCGTATTCGCTCTCAATGTACTGGCGGGCGGAATGTTTCAGGTCGTTGGAGATCATGCAGCGACCTTCCAGAATAACGCCGTTCTGAATGATCAATTCCGGCGTGGAGATATCGCCCAGGATGCGTGCGGTAGGCAGTAACATGACTCGATTGCGAGCCACAATGTTTCCGATTATGATGCCTTCGACAATGACCGAAGCGGCGGTAACGTTGGTTTTCACCCGGCCGGTGACGCCGATGTACAGCTGGTCGGCCTGGAGCGACTTGCCTTCAAATTTGCCGTCGATTTTCAGCGACCCGTTGATGAAGAAACGGCCACTGAAATACGAATTCTCTCCGATGGTGGAGTTGGTAACTTCCGAAGCTGTTTTAACAAGTGCCATGAATTTCCTCGATGAGGCCGTTGTGTATGTTTCCGACCGTCAGGAAGCGCGCTTCCCTTAGCAGGCTTCTTCTTCAGCAGCCTGATCGATCAACCGCATGCCATCTTTTTCACCCTGAATTCAGCAGGGAAGGTTTTTTTCCGGCTTCAGCCCCCGGGCCGGTTGATTTTCAACTGGGGCAATTTCAGGTATTGAATGGCTTCCTTTAAGAAAACGTAGAATTCCATCAAGCCTTCCGCCACGGTACGACCCTCCAGCACTTTGGCCTCTTCGTAGCGCGCGTTGAATTTCAAGCGGTCATCCGGATTGGTACAAACGCTGCCGCTTTCTTCGATACTGCTGGCCACGCGCCCCATAAACTCCTGCAGCTTTTTTAGAATCTCATTGGATTCATAAATAAACGAACGGCTCTGGCGATTCTTCATTTTGAGCAACTGTTCGCGGAAATCCTGCTTTTCCGCGTTGGCGTACTCTTCAATGGTTTCGCAGAGTACTTTCAGATTACGCAGAACATTTTCCAGCTGTTGACGAAGCGTATCGCGTTCGGATGAATGTGAAAAGTCGAGCTTACAATGTACGTCGGATAGTACGGGCCAGTACTCGCGCTGAATTAAACTCAGTACCGTGGCCAGGAAATTCACATCCGGATCGGTGCTATTGCGGCTGGCCTTTTCAATTTCATATTTCCCGAGGACCGAATACTCGCCGTTAGCCGAACCGGTGGATGCGGTTGCGGTTCCCCCACCGCCGCCTGCGCCGGAAATGCCCAGCTCTTCCATCATCTGTTCGACCGGTTTGCGGCCGGTATCGTAACCGGGTACCAGCGCTCCGATTCGTTCGCGGTATTTGCTGATTTCTTTTTGAACGCGGGCTTTTTGTTCGGGATTCGGGGATGTCCGAACAATCGACTCCATGTTTTTTATGTACTTGAGGGCCTTTTCGACCTCGACTTTCTTATCCGGACTTAAATTTACATCCACGACCATAGGAATCGGGCTTAATGTCCGTCTGACAAGTAATTTTTCTGATCGTACCCCGGGAGTCTATATTCGGGGAATGGGCCCGGCCTAACCGGTGTTCTATCCCGATTGAGCGTCGCCACCCTGCCGTAAAATGTTAATGCGATCGCGTGCTTCCAGCATACCCGGATCGAGTTCCAGAATACGATTGTACGTTTCCAGCGCCTGGCGAATTCGTCCCGCTTTTTCGAGAACCATGGCCAGATTGAATCGCATGGTTGTGGATTCCGGATAGCTACGGACCAGTTTAGAGTAGATGCGCAGAGCGGTGGCATAATCGGCACGCATTACCGCCAGGTCGGCCCGGGCATGTAACAGGTCGGGCAGATTGCCCGGACGATTGTATAGATAACGATCCGCCTCCCGGCGCCATTCCCGGTTGTAAGCATACAGCCCCAGATACACCCGAATGAAAGCGTTGCTGCCCGCCAGTCCTTCCAGGCAGGCGAACAATTGTGGTGAGCTTAATTCTCCGGCGTACAGGCGCACATTTCGAAATAAAAGGCGGAAATAAAAATTCAGCAGTTGCGGGTCGATTTGTTCATCGCCTGTGTCCATTTCGATTTGTCTGCGGTAGTACTGATATCGTTCCTGAATCAGTTCGGGGCTCATGTCCGTTCGAGAGAGGTAATAGCCTTGAACCAGATACTCGCATTCCCCGGAATACAGGGGCGGACGCGGGGATCGGCCGGCGGCATCCAGCGCGCGCAGAAAGTTTAATTGGTTTTCATACGAAGGCGTGGGTGTTTTATGCGATTCCGCGAAGACCTCCGCCAGCAATTCGTCCCGACGGTCGCCCAATCCCAGACTATAGATACAGAACACAAACTCAAACCAGTTGCGTCGATAGGCGCTGTGCTCCATGCGCGCCAGGCGACGCAAATAAAGTAAATGTTTGCCATTGATCAGATAGGTCTGTAGCACCTGGTCCAGCAATTCCGGTCGTTCGCCGTACATCCGACTGTGACGCAGCAACAATCGCTGTGCCCGGAATAATTTTCCGCGACACATAAAAGTGGCATACAGATCGAGTAAATCGTGTGCGTCCACCGGGGGGTTCTTACTCATCCGCCGGTATACATAGTTTTCAGTTTCCATGTCGCCGGTAATGGCGGCGTCAAATATCAATAATCGTTTTACGGAAGGATGTCCGGTATCGGGATGTTCCGATGCGCTATGCACCGGTGGGGCGTGTCCGCGCAGAACTCGATGGGCGCAGTAGTCGAAGTACACGCTTTTTCCCGGAACCAGACGATAATAATACTCGGCCAACACCGTCTGACCCTGCAGAGCCGCCACCAGGCAGACTAATTCCAATAAAGCTCGACCGGTTGCATTGATGCTGCGAACTCCACTCTGGACCATGCCGGCGGCGAGTGAATACAGCCATTCCGATCGTCCGGTCCATAGAGCGTAATTACCGAGTACCGCCAGGACCTCCAGGTCGATTTCATCATAGCACGGCAATTGGGCCCGTAGAAAGGAGCGATACAAATCCGGTAGAAGTTCATGCAACAGAGCATGGGCTTCGGGGTTCATCAGATGCCCGGGTTGGAAACATACCATCGGGTGCGGATTCAGGACCGGCATGCCGGTAACTCCGGGTCTAACGCAGTTTTCGATTTGTATGCTCGTATGTACGATGCCGGTGGCGGCGGACTGGAATTCCCGGCGGTAGTGGCGATACAGGTCGATATACCGCTGACGGTCCGCATTCAGTGACAGGACCCGGTGTTGTAATGTGCTTGAATCGGACATGCGAATTCTAACCGGCGCAATTCATTGAACGAAAATCCAATTTCGTCCGAAACTGTACTGAACCGGCGGTCACCCTGTTGCGCTGTTGTATATATCGGTCGGTCGGTTCGTGGCAGCAGAATAATTCCGGCCCTTTATTGCGGCTATTGCAAGGACTCTGATTCTATTTTACAGGAAAAAAGGCGGCGCCAGCATGTCCCTGTGATATGTCGCATGCGACGATCCGGCGATCCCTTTTCAGACAGTCCGGGTCAAGTAAGGTTCGTGTGCCAACCGGCAGGATCCGGGAAGATAGTATGCAAAAAGTACGTGTTATAAATACAGCCAGGCAAATCGGCATGGCTTTCGGTCGGAAATATATCATGCCTGCGGTTATCTTTTTGCTGGTTCCCACCGGATTGATGGCCACACCCATAGGATTCGATCTGTATGGACTTATCCGGGCCGAACGCTGGGCGGATATACAACGTCACTTCAGCAATCGCTCCCCGGTTCAGGGTTACGAAAAGTTTGCCATGGCCCGGGCACTGATGGCCGATGCCGGCCGTTCCAGTTCGGCCTTTACTCCGGAAGTGGCCAATGCTTTCGCATTGTATTTGCAGGTCAGTGGAGTCAATTGTTCGCGACCATCATCCCAGGCGGATCTGTTAAACTGCGTAGAAGGGTTACGGC
Source organism: Leptospiraceae bacterium (assembly GCA_020441025.1). Classification (GTDB taxonomy): domain Bacteria; phylum Spirochaetota; class Leptospiria; order Leptospirales; family Leptonemataceae; genus JAGRMX01. The sequence continues at coordinate 6,087 of JAGRMX010000051.1, read as the reverse complement.
CGCAGAAAGACCTGCTGGTGCGACTCAGCTTTTTACGGGCGGCGGAACACGCGGAAAAGTACAGCTTTCGCAGTTTGCAGAATCGGCTGTATGAGTTGATTGATCTGTCCGAATCGGACCCGTTATCGGCGGTAATTTTGCGCGAACGACTCGAGTATCTGGTTCAGTCGCAACAGACGACGGCGGCCGGTGAATTGGCCGGGCAATATGTCGACCTGGACGGTCCCTTATTGAATCTATGGCGCGCCCGGGCACTGTATAAAGTTGGGAAGACCGACGAGGCTTTTACGTATTATGTACGGGCGGCGCGTGGAACCAACGCGGCCTGGATTTTAAACGCGATTGTCGGCGATGTGCGTAAAAACTACACGGGACGATTCAGTCCGGCCAGTCTGGCTCAACGCACGTCTGAAAATAGAGAACTATTGGCCTTCAGTGATCGCCTGAGTTCCAGTGAAATCCGCGCTCTGAAAGCGAGCATGACACCGGTGCATGTAATCGACACCACCAACGTTACCAGAGTACATCGCGATGGAATCTATTTGATTCAGGCCGGCTATGGTCGGTATATAAAAACCCTGGCCGCGCGCGCTTATACGCACCTCTCCCAATCGCCTGAAATCCTGCACGATTGGGCCGCCTTATTGAACACGAAAGGCGAGACCGGCCTGGCCATTCAGTTGATTGAACAGTTCGCCCATACCCGTACTCAGAAGTATACATACTGGCAATTGTATCTGGATCTGTTAAAAAAAGCCGGATATCGTCAAAAATATTTCGAAGAGGTGCTGGGATACCTCAGTCACTATCCGGCCCATTATCATGTGGCCGATGAGTTGATTCAGATCCTGATCGGTTCCGACCCATCGAAGATCGTCTGGGCCGACGATGCCTACTGGAAACGGGCCCGTGAAACCCTGCCCCATCAGACCGGTAGCGGCCGTTTTCTGTACTGGTTGAAACGTTACTACATTGAAAAAGATGATCGCCAGGCCATTCAGGAATTGTACAATTCGTTTTATGAACAGGCGCCCGGTTCTTTTTACGCCGGGGCCTTCTGGGAAACCAATCCGGAAAAACGCGATTTCGTTTCCGATTGGCGTCAGGTGAACGATCGGGCGTCATACTTATTGTGGGTGGCCAGGCATGGCGGTAATGTGGAAGCAATTCGGCACTTAAAGGGTCGCAATCTGCAACCGTACATGGACCCCGAGGCTCTGCAACTCTGGAAGGATATGAATACGGGCGGAGTGCCGGTAGATGAAAACATCGTGCTCCTGTTCCGTTTAGGTGAGCGCGGATTGGGTGATGAGTTTTTTGATAATCGTTATGAAGGTCACATTACCGTACGGGAAAACCTGGCGAGAATGTCCGAAATCGGCCGGCGCAGCGGTAGCCTGGACTTGAGCGTGTATTTCACCCGCCAGTTGGCCCGTGAAATGCTTATTCCGGAAGATCCTTTTTCGATGCCCGAGGGTTTGTTGAAAGTGCTCTATCCCCGGCCCTACTATCAACTGGTTTCCAGCAATGCGCGGCGTTACAACATCGAATCCGACATGGTCTACGCGCTTATGCGTCAGGAGAGTTTGTTTCGAGAGAAAGCCATCAGTCGATCCGGCGCCCGGGGACTCATGCAGATTATGCCTACGACCGGGAACTGGCTGGCTGAAAAAATGGGTCTGCCCAGACCCGATCTGATGGACCCGGAAATCAACATTCAGCTGGGCGCTAAGTACTTCTCGGACCTGATCAATCAGACCGGCAATTTTCGCTGGGCATCCATCGCCTATAACGGCGGCCCCGGAAACCTGCGTCGCTGGAAGGCCAGCTACTATCGGAACGATGATTTTTACTTCTTTCTGGAGAATATTCCGCGTTCGGAACCGCGCAACTACTGTCGGATCACATATCAGAATTACATGCACTACCGCACCACGTATATTCTGTACCCGTGAAGCTTGACACCAGACCCGGTCGGCACGAATTGTATCGCGGACAATATACGACCCATGCTGCACGCCCGGACCGCATTCGGGAGCGTCATCCGCGGATGATCAAGGTGTCCCAATGCAGCGGTGCTCTCATCGCTCACAAAAGATTGTGGTGCAATGCAGCGGGGTCCTGAAGCTCTTTGAAATCAACTCAAAACGGCGCGCATGCGTTATTGAAATGAGTTGTTAAATACAATAAATCGGAATCTTAATTCAGATCAAATCAATGGCCATTCAGTTCTATAATTCGCTCACACAACAAAAAGAAACATTTCAACCCGGGGATGCCGCACGTGTGCGCATCTATAGCTGCGGTCCGACGGTATACAACTTTAACCATCTGGGAAATTTTCGGGCCTATGTATTCGTGGATGTTCTGCGACGCTACTTACAGTATCGCGGGTACGGCGTGGATCATACCATGAACATTACCGATGTGGAAGATAAAATCATCGAGAACGCGCACAAACACGGTCAGAATATCCGGGAATTCACCGCGCCGTTCGTTCGGGCCTTTCTGGAAGATCTGGAGTATCTCGCCATTGAAGACGTAGAACACAGACCGCGCGCTACGGAGCACATTGCCGCCATGATCGCCTTAATGCAATCACTGGAAAAGAGCGGCCATCTGTACAGCGTGAAGGGCAATGTTTATTTTAAACTCAATTCGTATGACGATTACGGTCGCCTGTCCCGCCTGGATATGAGCGAATTAAAAACCGCGGCCGACGGGCGGTTTGCCGCGGACGAGTATACCAAAGAAGATGCGCGCGACTTCGCGCTCTGGAAGGCGCCGGCCACCGATTACGAAGAGCGTTGGCCTTCTCCCTGGGGCGATGGTCGCCCGGGTTGGCATCTGGAATGTTCGGCCATGATTCGCGAGCAGTACGGAGCGAACGGCGTGGATATTCATACCGGCGGAATCGATTTGCTGTTCCCGCATCATGAAAACGAAATCGCTCAGAGTTGTTGCGCTTATCCTTCCGACAATTTTGTGCGCTACTGGCTGCATAACGAGCATTTGCTGGTAGAAGGCAAAAAAATGTCCAAGTCGCTACACAATTTTTTCACTCTGCGCGATTTAACTCGCCCCGAGGCGGCGGAGCAGGCGGTAGTAGATGAATCCGCACGTCGGTTGGTACTGCGATTGATCCGTCGCGGTCATATGCCCCGCGCCATGCGCCATCTGTTGATGAGTACTCACTATCGCCAGAAGTTGAATTTTACATTCGAAGCCTTGAATGCCTCCGATCAGGCCTGCGAGCGATTGCAACATGCCCTGCAGCGCTGGAAGGAAATTGCCGGTATAAACGCCGAAAGCGAAATGACCGAACTGATGCGAGTCGAACGGGAACGTACTCATTTTGATTCACAACCGGAACGGGTTAAGGACGATTCGAAGCTGGTGAACACCGCACGTCTGGCGTTCATCCGTGCTCTGGACGACGATTTAAATATAGCCCGGGCATTCGCCGCGCTCTTTGATCTGGTACGTTCCATGAACATTAAATTGGAACAAAACGAACTTAAGGCGGACGAAGCTCGCGATGCATTGGTCTTTTTGATGCATACAAATCGGGTACTGGCGTTTCTGGATTTCAACGCGCATGAAAACGCCGCACCGGATAGCGGCGATGATATGGATGACGATGAAGCCGCCCGTATCGAAAGTTTAATCGCGCAGCGCAATACCGCCCGGGCGGCGAAGGACTTTGCCACTGCCGACTCCATACGCGATCGGTTGTTGAACGAAGGCATTCAAATCAAAGATACTCCCGACGGAACGCGCTGGGAGCGCGTGTAAACCGGCAAACGTACGCGAGAAGCATGAATTTAAGGGATCGTAGTTTGTTATACGGACGCAGAGCCGTACTGGAATATTTACGGGAAACTTCCCATCAGCAAGCCGGCCAGGCGATTCAAGCGTGCTATATTCAGGATAATCTTCCGGTCGATTTACTGCGGCAGGTACAGGCGATTGTTTCCCCGGAGCGTATACATTCATATCGACGTCGTGAGCTGGACGAAAAATTTGCGTCCATACGCCATCAGGGTCTAATTATCGAGTTTCAACCCGGCGCCGAACCGGGGCGGGTGCGCCAGGGATTGCGCAACTCAATCACCCGGCCGGATGGACTGCTGCTGTTGTTGGATCGTATTCAGGATGTACATAACGCCGGCGCAATTGTGCGCAGCGCCGAGGTGCTCGGCGCCCGGGCGGTAGTCTTTACCGGTATAGGTGTGGATGCGGGCGGAGCGTTGCATCGCAGTTCGAGCGGCGCCAGCCTGCATATGGAGCTGTATCAAGAGTCCAATTTACACAACGTGGTGCGCGCATTAAAAAAAATCGGTTACTGGATTTGCGCTTCCACATCGTCCGAAACGGATGACGCCCGGGCGCATACCAACCTCGCCGAATTGCCTGACGCGCGGGAATTGGCGTTGATTATCGGAAATGAAAGCGCGGGTATCAAACCGATCGTACTCAAAGAGTGCGATTACCGTATACACATTCCCACTCGCGGACGGGTGGCATCATTGAACGCGTCCGTAGCCGCGGCTTTGTTAATGGATCGGTTGATAAATCGTTAGAGCCGTGCGATCGAAGGTTGGGAGTTCGGAGAAACACAAACAGGCCGACGTGTCGGCACAGGGTCGTTTGTGACGGTTATTATTTATTGAATGATTGGAAAGAAACGGGTCGGATCGGTTGTCACCTGCCGGTCGACCCGTTTCAATGCGCTTATTTCCTTTTGACTACCAGATAGTAAACGATGGCGGTTATAATACTGAATACAATCGCCAGTACGATCCAGATCAGTTTCATAACAATCGACATGCGCTTCTGGTTGATCAATACATCGTAGATAACCCACACCGCGCAAATCAACGCAATGATCCCGACCACGCCATTAACGGAATCCATAAGCAATAGAATCATACTTCCCTTCCTGAATTGGTATTTATAGTTTCAAAGCGCAGAATGCGCTCTATTGTCCGGCGTGTCCAGAGCATTCCTTCGAATCGAAGGCGGATTCCGGAAATACGGATTGCTGCAACGGGTTTTTTGTCGCACCCGCTCTTTCAGCGATTGATTCATCCGGTGATCGAATTTGAATTATTTTTGAGCCCGGCGCTCAGCCGATACAACCGTATGCAACAGCAACATGGTGATGGTCATGGGGCCGACACCGCCCGGCACCGGTGTGATGTACGCGGAACGCGGGTAGCAACTATCATAATGCGCGTCCCCCACATTGCCCGGGTTGTAGCCGGCATCGATTAACACGACGCCTTCCTTGAGCCAATCGCCCTGAATAAAGTTCGGTTTACCGCAGGCCGCCACTACTATATCGGCCGTGCGCACGACTGCGGGCAGGTTCTGCGTACGTGAATGACAGATGGTTACCGTGCAATCGCGACCCAGCAATAACATGGCCATGGGCTTGCCCAGAATGGGAGAGCGTCCTACGACTACGGCATGTTTGCCGCTTAAAGGAATGTGATATTCATCCAGCAGACGAATAATACCGGCGGGCGTACACGATGGATAGGCCTCCATGCCCATGCTGATCTGGCCGAATCCGGCGGAAGTAACTCCGTCCACATCCTTACCCGGCAGAATACGATCAAAGGCCATACGTTCGTCAATTTGCCCGGGTACCGGGTGCTGCAACAGAATTCCATTGATCGAAGGGTTGGCATTCAAATCATCGATGACTCGCAACAAATCCGCTGTGGTGGTGGAAGCGGGCAACGCAATGCGCTCCGATCCCATGCCGACATCGTCACAGGCTTTGCCCTTCATACGCACATAAGTGGCGGACGCCGGATCGTCACCCACGAGAATGGTGGCCAGAACCGGAGCGGGCCGGCCGTCGGCGATCAATTTCGCCACCCGGTTCTTGAGATCCGTTCGAATGGATGCGGAAGTTTTGCGGCCGTCGAGAATCACTGGTTCCATTCCGGAAACGGTTCCGGAAGGAGTTTCACCGTCAAATCATTCCCGGTCGAGGTGTATGGCGCGCGTGCGGTACTGCTCCGGCAATCCGCCCTCATTATAGAGACCTGATATACGACAGTACTCGTTGGCATA